>JBKPQA010000058.1:0-4434 GCA_046733835.1 Actinomycetota bacterium | reverse complement strand
ATCGGCATCCCGTCCACCCGCGCGAAACCGGTGAGAATGTTCGGCGCAAATATCGGCTGGACCTCGAGGAACTCCTCGTCATCGACGACGTGCCGGACGATCTCGTGCATGTCGTACGGCTGGTTCGGGCTGTCCGGGATGCAGGTGTCCAGCCACAGGTCCTCGTCCGTGACGTCGAGGTCACCGCCGCCCTCGTATGTCGGTGGCTCCTCGAGGTTGTTGGACGGCAGGTAGGAGAGGAGGGCCTTGACGTAGTCGATGGCGTCCTGTTCGTCGGTGCCCATGTAGTGCGCGACGCCGGACTTGGTGTTGTGGGTGCGGGCCCCGCCAAGGTCCTCGAAGGCGACGTCCTCACCGGTGACCGTCTTGATGACGTCGGGACCGGTGATGAACATGTGCGACGTCTGGTCGACCATGACCGTGAAGTCGGTGATGGCGGGGGAGTAGACCGCACCCCCCGCACAGGGACCCATGATCAGCGAGATCTGGGGGACGACGCCGCTGGCATGGACGTTGCGCCGGAAGATCTCGCCGTAGAGGCCGAGGCTGACCACGCCCTCCTGAATTCGCGCGCCGCCCGAGTCGTTGAGACCGATGACCGGGCAGCCGATCTTCATCGCGAAGTCCATGACCTTGACGATCTTCTCCCCGAACACCTGGCCGAGCGAGCCGCCGAAGACGGTGAAGTCCTGGGCGAAGACCGCCACCTGGCGCCCGTCGATCTGCCCGTAGCCGGTGACGACTCCGTCGCCGTACGGCCGGTTCTTCTCCTGGCCGAAGGCAGTGCTGCGGTGTCGGGCGTACTTGTCCATCTCGATGAACGTCCCCTTGTCGAGGAGCATCTCGAGGCGTTCGCGAGCGGTCTTCTTACCGCGGGCGTGCTGCTTCTCGACCGCGCGCTCCGACCCGGCGTGGGCGACCTCCGCGACGCGCCGCTTCAGGTCGGCCAGCTTGCCCGCGGTCGTGGAGAGGTCCGGTTGCGGCTCCGCGTCGGTGCCCATGTTGCGGAGAATAGCCTTCCCCCCGTGGCGGGTTCCGTCGACCGAGAGGTCCTGTATGCGGCGTTGGTCACCTCGGGTTCGCCCTGGCAGGACGTCGAGCACCACGCGACGATCGGCTCCACCAACGCGCGCGCCGCGCTGCTCGGCGCACCGTGGTACGTCGTCGTAGCCGACCACCAGAGCGAGGGTCGTGGTCGGCTAGCGCGGACCTGGGAGGCTCCGCCGCGAACTTCGGTCGCGGTGTCCGCGACGCTGCCGGTTCCCTTCCGCGGGCTCGGATGGATGCCTTTGCTGGCCGGTCTGTCCGTCTCCGAGGCGGTGTCCTCGATCACTGGTCTGGACACCGAGCTCAAGTGGCCGAACGACGTCCTGCTGCCCGACGACGCCCACCGCAAGGTGTGCGGCGTCCTCTGCGAGGTCGTCACCGGCGCGGGCGACGGGTGCGTCGTCGTCGGAGCCGGCATCAACGTCGACCAGGGCCGCGAGCAGCTTCCCGTCGACAGTGCGACGTCGCTGCGGCTGGCCGGGGCCGGCGAGGTCGACAGGAACCGGCTGGTGCTCGCATACCTCTCCGCGTTGACGCACTGGTATGCCTCGCTCACCCGCGCTGACGAGGCCGGGTTGCACGACGCATACCGACGACGGTGCGGCACCGTCGGGCAGGAGGTGGTCCTGAGTCGGCCGGACGGAGCCGACGTCCTCGGCACGGCAGTGGCCGTCGACGACGACGGTCGACTCGTCATCGACGCCGCGGACGGACGGTGTGCCTGGGCGGCCGGCGACGTCACGCATCTGCGATCGACGAGGTGAAGCGGGTCTGCGCCGTTGGCATGATGCTCGTATGGGCGAGACGCCGCCGGCCGACGCGGACCGGAACGAGGCGGCCGTCACCGGACAGGACCTGGAGGACGTGACGGCCGCGCTGCTGTCGCGCCCCCTCGAGCTCAGCCGGCGCGACGTCAGCCGGGACGCCCACGTGGGCCTGAGCAGCGCGCGCCGGTTCTGGCAGGCCCTCGGCTTTCCCTTGGTCAACAACGACGAGCTGCTCTTCACGCGGGCCGACGTCGACGCGCTCGAGATGGTCGCCGGGCTGGTCCGTCGCGGCGACCTCGACGAGGCGACCGCCCTTCAGCTGACACGAGCCTTCGCTCGGACCACGGACCGGTTGGCTTCGTGGCAGGTGCAGCTCGTCGCCGAGTCCCTCGACGCGGAGCGGGAGGCGGCCGGCGACCTCTCGGTGGACCACTCGTCGCGAGCCACGGCGCAGGCGACCGCCCGGTACCTCGTCAGCCTGGCCGACGACCTCGAGCCGCTCCTGGTGTATGCATGGCGCCGGCACCTCGCGGACGCGGTGTCCCGCCTCCTCACCGACGCCGAGCCCGAGACCGCCGAGGAGGGGATCTATCGGCACATCGGGTTCGCCGACCTGGTCGCGTTCAGCAGACTGGTCCGCAAGTCGACCGAGCGTGAGCTGTCGGAGATCGTCAAGCGGTTCGAGGCGTTGAGCGCCGATGTCGTCACGGCCCACGGTGGGCGAATCGTCAAGACCGTCGGCGACGAGATCCTCTTTTCGAACCGCAACGCCGCACCCGCCGCCGCGACCGCGATCGACCTGGTCGAAGCCATCACCACCGACGAGCTGCTGCCCGACGTCCGCGTCGGGCTGGCCGCCGGCCGGGTGATGCCGAAGCTGGGCGACGTGTTCGGCACCGCGGTGAACCGCGCCGCCCGCCTCACTGCCATCGCGCACCCTGGCAGCGTCCTCGTCGACGATGTGGTGGCGGACTCGCTCCACGACGTCTCGGGGTTCGAGCTCACTCCCTTGCGGCCGCGGACGCTGCGCGGTGTGGGCAAGGTGGAGCCGTACCTGCTCGCTCGGGCGACCACCGCCATGCGCCGGAGCGCGTCCCGGAGTCCGACGTGGCGCTCGACCCCGACGACGAGGAGCAGACGCCATGACGACTGAAGCCGACGCCCTGGAGAGTGGTCTCGTCAGGATCGAGGCTGACGCTGAGGGTCATGTGGTCGAGATCGTCCTCGACCGGCCGGACGCCCTGAACGCCGTCTCGACGGAGATGGCCACAGCGATCTCTGAGGCCACGGCCCGGGTGGCCGCCGACCCGCAGGTGCGGTGTGTCGTCCTGCGGTCGAGCCAGGACCGTGCGTTCTGCGTCGGCGCGGACTTGAAGGAGCGCAACTCCCTGACCGACGCCGAGCTGGTGCAGCAGCGGCCAGTGGCGCGCGCCGCATACCGAGGAGTTCTGGACCTGCCGGTCCCGGCGATCGCCGCGGTCGAGGGGTACGCGCTCGGCGGCGGCTACGAGCTCGCGCTGTCCTGCGACCTCATCCTCGCCGGTGAGACCGCGACCGTCGGCCTGCCCGAGGTCTCGGTCGGCGTCATCCCCGGGGGAGGAGGCACCCAGCTGCTGACCCGTCGAATCGGCTGGTCGCGCGCGGCATCCCTGGTCTTCACGGCGCGTCGCCTGTCGGCGGCCGAGGCCCTGGCGCTGGGCGCCGTCGACGAGGTCGTGCCGGCCGGAACCGCCCGCGAGCGGGCACTGGAGCTGGCTCGAGCAATCGCCGCCAACTCGCCGGTCGGCTTGCGCCAAGCCAAGCGCGCCATGCGGCTCGGCGCGGACGTCGACCTGGCTGCGGGTCTCGAGGTCGAGGACGCCTGCTGGCGCGCGACCGCGTTCAGCGCGGACCGGGCCGAGGGCGTCGCGGCGTTCGTGGAGCGGCGCACCCCACGGTGGCCTGGCCGGTAACGGCTCGACCGATAGGCTCCATGCGTGACTCGGGTACTGCTGGCGGAGGATGACCCCGCCATCTCCGAGCCGCTCGCGCGCGCGTTGCGGCGGGAGGGGTACGACGTCGACGTGCGCGCCGACGGGCGGACCGCGCTCGAGGGTGCCCGCGACAACCCTGACCTGGTGGTGCTGGACCTCGGACTGCCGTACATCGACGGCCTTGAGGTGTGCCGCCGGATCCGGGCGCTCGGAAAGACGGTGCCGGTCCTCATCCTCACCGCGCGGGCCGACGAGGTGGACACCGTGGTGGGCCTCGACGCCGGTGCCGACGACTACGTCACCAAGCCGTTCCGGCTGGCCGAGCTGCTGGCCAGGGTGCGGGCGCTGCTGCGCCGGAATCCCACGGAGGCGTCGCCGACGAGCGACCAGCTGCGCATCGACCCGGAGGGCCGGCGGGCTTGGTTCAAGGACCAGGAGATGCAGCTGACCGCCAAAGAGTTCGACCTGCTGCGCGTGCTGGTCCGCGAGCAGGGCAAGGTGGTGTCGCGCGAGCAGCTCATGCGGGAGATCTGGGAGACCGCGTGGTTCGGCTCGACCAAAACCCTAGACATGCACATCAGCGTCCTGCGCCGGAAGCTCGGTGACGACGCGACCCAACCGCGGTACATCTCGACCGTGCGCGGCGT
>JBKPQA010000057.1:0-5465 GCA_046733835.1 Actinomycetota bacterium | reverse complement strand
GTGCCGTTTCCGCCGATCAAGGAGCGGTTCGAGCGGCTGGAGGAGACCCTGCAGCTCGCCCACCAGATGTGGTCCGGTGACGAGAGCCCGTTCGAGGGACGGCACCACCAGCTGGAGCGGCCGCTCAACTCGCCCCCGGCTCTCTCGAGCCCCCACCCGCGAATCCTCGTCGGCGGTGGTGGCGAGAAGAAGACGTTGCGCCTGGTCGCCCAATACGCCGACGCCTGCAACATCTTCGACATGGGACCGGACGCGGTGCGCGCCAAATACGACGTCATCCGGCGCCATTGCGAGGACGTCGGCCGCGACTACGACGAGATCGAGAAGACGGTCCTGACCCGAGTCGACTTCGGCAAGGAGTCGGACGACTCGATCGTCGACCGAGTGGGCCGACTGGGCGAGGTAGGTACGCAGCACGTCATCTTCGGCGTGGCCCGGGTGTGGGAGCCGGGGTCGCTCGACCGTGTCCCGGGACTGGTGGCCAAGCTCGGCTGACAGGATGGCGCCATGGCTGACGCGGATGCGATCGTCGTCGGTGCGGGGCTGGCCGGACTGGTCGCGGCGACGGAGCTGACCCGTGCGGGACGCCGCGTCGTCGTCGTCGACCAGGAGTCGCGGGCCAACCTCGGCGGCCAGGCGTTCTGGTCCTTCGGCGGATTGTTCCTCGTCGACTCGCCGGAACAGCGCCGGATGGGCATCCGCGACTCGGTCGACCTGGCGTGGCAGGACTGGCTGGGGACCGCCGAGTTCGACCGTCCCGAGGACCACTGGCCCGGACTCTGGGCGCGCGCCTACGTGGACTTCGCCGCGGGTGAGAAACGGGCATGGTTGCACGACAAGGGGATGCGCTGGTTCCCCGTCGTCGGTTGGGCGGAGCGCGGTGACGGCCGCGCCGGTGGGCACGGCAACTCGGTGCCGCGGTTCCATGTGACTTGGGGCACGGGGCCCGGAGTGCTGGAACCATTCGTACGCAAGGCGATCGAGGCAGAACGGGACGGGCTCCTGACCTTCGCCTTCCGTCACCGGGTGGACGAGCTCGTCCTCGACAACGGCACCGTGACCGGCGTACGGGGCGCGATCCTGGCGCCGGCCACCGAGTCGCGCGGCTACCCGACCAACCGCGAGGTCGTTGGCGACATGGCGCTGTCCGCCTCCGCAGTGGTCATCGCCTCGGGTGGGATCGGTGGCAACCACGAACTCGTTCGGGCTGCGTGGCCAGACCGTCTCGGGACGCCGCCAGAGCATCTGACCTCCGGCGTACCCGCATACGTCGACGGCCGCATGATCGGCATCGCCGAGAGTGCGGGCGCCGCCGTAGTCAACCGCGACCGGATGTGGCACTACGTCGAGGGACTCCACAACTGGGCGCCGGTCTGGCCGGGACACGCCATCCGGATCCTGCCGGGACCGTCGTCGATGTGGTTCGACGGCAACGGGAAACGCCTTCCGGCGCCGTACTTCCCAGGCTTCGACACGCTGGGAACGCTCGCGTATCTGCGGCAGACCGGTCACGACCACTCCTGGTTCGTCCTCACGCAGAAGGTCATCGAGAAGGAGTTCGCACTGTCGGGCTCGGAGCAGAATCCCGACCTGACGGGCAAGTCGTGGCGTCAGGTGCTGACACGCGTGCGCCCAGGAGCGGCCAAGCCGGTGCAGGACTTCCTCGACCACGGTGAGGACTTCGTAACGGCCACGACGATCCAGGGCCTGGTCGAGCGGATGAACACGCTCACGCCGTACGCCGCGGTCGACGCCGCGGAGATCGAGCGCCAGGTGGCCGAACGGGACCGCGAGATGGACAACGCGTTTGCGAAGGACGCGCAGGTCACCGCTATCCACGGCGCCCGCCGGTACGTCGGCGACCGGCTGATCCGGACGGCGAAACCGCACAGGTTCCTCGACCCCGCAAACGGCCCACTGATCGCTGTTCGCCTGTCCATTGTCACGCGAAAGACGTTGGGGGGCCTTGAGACCGATCTCTCCAGCCGAGTGCTCCGCGCTGATGGTGAACCGATAACAGGACTGTATGCGGCAGGTGAGGCGGCCGGGTTCGGCGGCGGCGGAATGCACGGATACCGGTCGCTCGAGGGCACGTTCCTCGGCGGCTGCCTCTTCTCCGGACGTACCGCCGGCCGCGCCGTAGCTGCGGCGGTGCGCTAGCCCGTGGCGGCACCGACCAACCGACCTCGGCGGATCGTCCTCGTCCGGCACGGCGAGTCCCAAGGCAACATCGACGACTCGATCTACGAGACCATCCCCGACCACGCGCTCACCCTCACTCCGAAGGGCGTCGAACAGGTCACCGCGACCGGACGCCGGCTACGCGCATACCTCAAGGACGAGCCGATCACGATGTATGCGTCGCCGTACGTCCGGACCCGGCAGACGGTCGACGCGCTCGGACTTGGCGTGTGGAGCGAGGATGTGCGGATCGAGCCGCGGTTGCGCGAACAGGACTGGGCGAACTTCCAGGACCCGGCCGACATCGCCGCACAGAAGCGGCTGCGCAACGACTACGGCCACTTCTATTACCGGTTCACCCACGGCGAGTCGGGTTCCGACGTCTATGACCGGGTCAGCACGTTCCTCGAGTCGCTGTGGCGGTACATCGAGGCGGTGCCGAGCACGCGCGGGCGTCCGCCAATGTCGGAGCAGAACCTCGTCATCGTCACCCACGGGCTCACCATGCGGCTGTTCTGCATGCGCTGGTTCCACTGGAGCGTCGAGTACTTCGAGTCGTTGGAGAACCCGGTCAACGGCGGGCATGTGGTGTTGCTGCGGCAACCGAACCTCAAGTACCGGCTCGAGGAACCGTTCGTCCAGTGGCACCGTGATTACGTCCCGACGCCGCGGGAACGCGCATCCTGGCTCTGACTTCCAGCGGAGGATTGCACCCGCGCTAAGGGGTGTGAAGCTCCGCTAGAAGCAGGCACGCGGCTGACCGGGAGTCGGAGCGCGGCTTATAGGTACTGGCCGGTCCCCGCGGCGTTCGGCGGCTGGCCCGGGACCTGGCCGGGGCGTTGCATCCGCGGGTCCTGGGCCGCGGCCGGATGACCGGGCGGGAGGGCCCGACGCATACCCTGCAGCTGCTGCTGCGCCGCCATCTGCTGGGCGAACAGCGCGGTCTGGATGCCGTGGAACAGCCCTTCCAGCCAGCCCACGAGCTGGGCCTGCGCGATGCGCAGCTCGGCGTCGGAGGGTGACGACGACGTGAACGGCAGGGTGATCCGGTCAAGCTCCTCGACCAGCTCCGGCGCCAGCCCGTCTTCGAGCTCGTCGATGGACCGGCGATGGATCTCGGCGAGTCGCGTCCGTCCGGCCTCGTCGAGCGGCGCGTTGCGGACCTCGTCGAGAAGGTTCTTGATCATGGCCCCGATCCGCATGACCTTGGCCGGCTCCTCGACAAGGTCCGCCGGGTTGGTCGGCTCCTCGTCGGGCCGCTTGCCCTCGGATGCCTCGCTGGAGGAGACCCCCATCCCGTCTGGGGTGACCACAACGATGCGACCGGCATCACCGTCCGAGTCCGGCTGACGGCCTGGCCCGCTCTGCTGGTCGGTCATCCCGACAGTCTGCAGCATGCGAACAGCGGGGGCCTCACGGCCCCCGCCGTCCAGCGGCCACCACAGGGGCAGGGCGGCGCCGACGGCGCCACACGGGTGGCCACTTCAGTAATCATCGGCACTCGTGGTGCCGACCCGAATAGTCCTTCGGGATGGTCTGCGGCTGAATGTTTGCGACATATCCGAGGTATTCGGGGCAGTTCAGACCAGCAACAAAAGCTTTCCTACGTGAGTCGACGCCTCCATCTCACGATGAGCCCGAGCAGGCTCGGCGAGAGGGTACCGGGCGTGGATGACGGGGCGGACCCGGCCGTCGGCGACCAGCGGCCAGACGTGCTCACGGACGGCCGCGACGATCGTCGCCTTCTCTGCCGCCGGACGGCCGCGGAGCGTCGTCGCGATCAGCGCGCAGCGCTTGGCCAGCATCGCTCCGAGGTCGACCTCACCGGAGCGTCCGCCCTGCAGGCCGATAACGACGAGGCGTCCGTTCTCAGCCAGGACCTTGACGTTCGGGGCGAGGTATTTGGCGCCGATGTTGTCGAGGATCACGTCCGCTCCGTGCCCGTCGGTGGCCGCCCGGACGACCTCGGCGAAGTCCTCCGACCGGTAGTTCACGAGAATCGAGGCGCCGAGCTCACGGCATACCTCGAGCTTCTCCGGCGACCCCGCCGTGACCGCCACTCGCGCACCCACCTCCCGGCCGAGCTGGACGGCCATCGTCCCGATGCCGGAGCCGCCGCCGTGCACGAGCAGCACCTCGCCGGGCTGGAGGTTGGCGGTCATGAACACGTTGGACCACACCGTGCAGGTGACCTCCGGCAGCCCGGCGGCGTCCTCGAGGTTCACGCCGGACGGAACGGGAAGGAGCTGGCCCACCGGCACGGCCACCTTCTCCGCATACCCGCCGCCGGTCAGCAGCGCACAGACCTCGTCCCCGACCGCCCAGCCGTCAACGCCGTCGCCGAGCCGGCCGATGCGACCGCTCACCTCGAGACCGGGGTATGCGGACGAGCCCGGCGGTGGGTTGTAGTGCCCTTGGCGCTGCATGACGTCGGCCCGGTTCACTCCGGCGGCGGCGACGTCGACGACGACTTCTCCGCGCCCAGGGATCGGGTCGGGGACGTCGTCGAGGACGAGAGCGTCGGGTCCACCGGGTTCCGGGATCGTGACGGCCTTCACGTCGCGAGCCTATGGCGGGCGGCCGCGAGCGCCTCGGGGGTGTCGATGTCCATGGCCTCCTCCTCAGGCACGTCAAGCGTCGTGTGGGCCACAGCGAGCAGCGAACGCGCGGGCTGGCCTTCCGGTGCCAGCGGCAGCGCGGCGCGGAGGGCACTGGTCCGGTATGCGGCGAAGAGCGGGTTCCTTGGTCCGCTCGGGTCCCGGGCGACCACCGCGTCGGTCGTCGCCTCGCCGTTCAGAGCCCTGACGAGCCGGATCGCCGAGGGCGCTGCGAACGGCATGTCACCGGCCAGCACGAGAACGAAATCGCTTGATACCAAAGGTAGTCCAGCGGCCACCGCGGCGACTGGACCGCCGCCCGCGGGCACCTCGCGGGTCCACCGCACATCACGGTGGGTCGCACGCTCGGGACCCACGGCGACGACGGGCCACGCCTCGGGCAGCGCGTCGAGGAGGCGGTCCAGCACGCTCGTCCCATCGAGCACGGCCTTGGTCTTGTCGACGCCGAGCCGGCGGGAGTCACCGCCACAGAGGACGAGGGCGGTCGCGTGCGCGTCGCCGGAGGGCACGGGATCAGCTGGCCTCGGCGATGCACGCGGTTCCGACGCGGCGGAAGCCGACCGACTCATAGACCCGCGCCACAGAATCGTCCTGGGCCGAGCAGAACACCGTCCGGACGCCCTGGTCCAGTGCGTTGCGAGTGAGCAGCGCGGTGATCGCGGCGGC
>JBKPQA010000056.1:0-7254 GCA_046733835.1 Actinomycetota bacterium | reverse complement strand
CCGACGCATACCAGCGCGATCGCCACCATCTGCACGGCGGCCAGCCCGGTCGCGTGCGTTGGTGTCGACCACCGGCCGAGGCCCAGAATGTGCAGCGCATAGACGGCCGCGGCGACCAAGGTCAGCGTCTCGCCGATCCCGATCGACAGCCCGCCGTGCAACGACAGCACGCCGAGGCCCAGGGTCGCCAACGCCACCGCGAACCACGTCGACGCCGGCACCCGCTCGCGCAACAGCAACGCCGAGAACACCGGTGTCAGCACCACGTACGTGCCGGTGATGAAACCTGACACCGACGCGTCGGTATGCGCCAAACCCACCGTCTGCAGCAATTGCGCTACGCCGTACACGACGCCCAAGCCGAGGCCGACCACCCACTCCTGACGGCGCAGCCGGCGCACGTTCGGCCAGAAGATCACCAGCATCAGGACCGCGGCGATCGAGAAGCGAACCGCCAGGAAGTCCGTCGCCGGCATCGTGGCCACGAGGTCGTGGATGAGGAAGAAGGTCGAACCCCACACCGCGGTGAGGAGCACGAGCAGGCCGGTCGCGACCGCCCTCGCCCGCGAGGCGGACGGCGCCACCTCAGACGATCGTCAGTGTGACCGTGGCGCCCTTGCGGGCCATCGTCCCCCCAGCCGGGTCCGACGCCCGCACGATGTTGAACAACCCGCCCAGCACGTTGTTGTACGCGACCTGGAAACCGGCCGCCTTCAGGAGCCTGGCCGCCTCTTCGCGCTGCTTACCCACCGTGGCGGGTACCGAGACGAAGACCGGACCCTTCGACACCACGATCGTCACGGTGTCGCCCTTGAAGAGCGTCCCGTTCTCTGGGTTCTGCGACACCACCAAGCCCGCGGGCACCGTGTCGCTGTTGACCTGGTTGCCCTCCTTGACCGTCAACCCGGCGTCGGTGAACGCCTTTTTCGCCTGGTCCGCCGACTTGCCGGTGAAGTCGGCCACCGGGATCGGCTGGCGGCCCTTGCTGACCGTGACGGCGACCGCGGTCCCCGGCTTGAGCGAGGTTCCCGCCGCCGGGTCCTGAGCGACGACCGTGCCGGCACCGACCGTGTCGCTGAACTGCTCCTTGCGTTCCCCGAGGACCAGGTGCTGCGCCTGGAGGGTCGCCTCGACGGCGTCCCCGGGCGTCCCCACGAGGCCGGGCGCCGCATACCGCTCGGGGCCCTTGGAGACCGTGAGGTCGATGTTCGAGAGCTTGTGCACCTCAGTACCGGGGCCGGGATTCGCCTTCATGACCGTGCCGGCCGGGGCGGTCTCGTCGTAGGCCTCCGTGACCGATGCGCGGAGGTCGGCGCGCTCCAGCTCGGCCTGGGCGGCGGCCACCGCAAGGGTGTTGACCGACGGGACCCGGGTCGTCGCTCCCGGACCGGCCGTGAACCACCAGAACGCACCGCCACCCGCGAGCCCGAGCACCAGGAGCACCGCCACCACGAGAGGCCAAATCCGACGGCGGTGATCCGAGCCGTCCTCCGAGGACGCGGGCTCGCTCGGCTTCAGTGCCGTGTCCGGGGACGTATGCGACACGACCGGCACGACGGACGTCGATGAGAGCTCGCCGCCGAGCTCCGTCGGGATCGCGGCCGCGGTGTCGTGCTGCGCCAGCCCGGGCCGCAAGTCGAGCTCCGTGGTTGTCATGAGCGCTCGCGAGCGCCGGACCTCGTCGAGGTAGTCACCGGCATTGGCCGGCCGGTGGTCGGGGTCGCGCGCCGTGGCGAGCGCGACGAGCTGGTCGAGCTCCTCGGGTACGGTCCGGACCGTCTGGGACGGCCGCGGAACGGACCCGTGCACGTGCTGGTAGGCGACGTGGATCGGCGAGTCGCCGTCGAACGCCTTGCGGCCGGTAAGCATCTCGTAGAGGACCAGCCCGGCCGCATATACGTCGGAGCGGGCGTCGGCGATGCCGCGCTCGACCTGTTCGGGGGAGAGGTACGCGACCGTGCCGAGGAGCGTTCCGGACGCGTTCGTCGTCGTCGCTGCCGTCACTGCCCGGGCCAGGCCGAAGTCGGCGACCTTGACCACGCCGTCCTCGCGGAGGATGACGTTCTCGGGCTTGACATCGCGGTGGATGAGGCCGGCGTCGTGCGCTGCGGCGATGGCCTGGAGGATCGGGTCGAAGAGGTCGAGCGCCGCCCGCGGCGTCAACGGTCCCTCGTCCGTGAGGACGTCGCGCAGCGTGCGGCCCGGGACGTACTCCATCGCCAGGAAGATCAGGCCGTCGCCGGCTGAGTTGTCCTCGCCCTGGTCGAAGACGGCGACGACGTTGGGGTGGCCGAGCCGCGCCGCGGACCGGGCTTCCCGACGGAACCGGGACACGAAGGTCGTGTCCCGCGCGAGGTTGTCATGCATCACCTTGATGGCGACCTCGCGGTCGAGACGCTCGTCGAGGGCGAGGTAGACGGTCGCCATCCCGCCGTCCGCGAGGTGAGACAAGACGCGGTAGCGGCCGTCGAGCAACCGTCCGACGACGCGCAGCGACGAGTCGCTGACGTTCGATGCGACGCTCGACGTCATGGCGGGAGTCTACGAACCCCTAGCACCGCAACGGTGCAGGCGGGGCCGCACCTAGAGTGGGCAGCGTGAGCGATGTCGAGCAGCTGGTCGGGGACTGGATCACCGTCCCGGACGTCGCGGAGCGTTGGGGCGTGTCGTTGTCACGCGTGAGGCAGGCCATCGCCGACCGCGAGCTGCTGTCGTGGCGGACCGGGGAGCGGCAGGTGGTCAGCGTGCCCGCGAAGTTCCTCGGCGACCGCGGACCGCGATCGGAGCTGCGCGGCACCTTCACTGTCCTCGCCGACGGAGGGATGAACGACGAGGAGATCCTGCGCTGGCTCTTCACTCCTGACGAGACGCTGCCAGTTGAGGGTGCACCGATCGATGCGCTCATCGCGGGCCACAGGACCGAGGTCCGGCGACGGGCCCAGGTCACGGCGTTCTGACCTCGGCTTTCCAGGGCTGGTTTCGTGCGCCATTTCGCGTATGCGGTGATGCTCGCCTTTTGCCTGCTGGGGACGCTGCCGTTGAACTGGTTCTTCGGGCTGGGCGTTCTCGGGCAGGTGCGGCGGCTCGTCCTGTCGATCGCGCCTGTCTTCGTCGTCTTCGTACTCTGGGACGTCGCGGCCACGCACGCGGGGCACTGGCGGTTCGACCCGTCGCAAACGCTGCCGATACGCGTGTGGGGGCTGCCGCTGGAGGAGCTGGGGTTCTTCGTCGTCATCCCGTTGGCCGGCCTGCTGACGTACGAAGCAGTCGGCGTCGTCATGGCGCGACGCCGCGCTCGTCGAACGCGTGAGGTACTCCGATGACCTACACCGCGGCGGCCTGCGTCGGAGTGGTGGCGGCGCTGGTCCTCGACCTCGCAGTGCTCCGGACGCGTTTGGTCGCGACCGCCCAGTGGTGGGTGGCGTACGGGATCGTCGTGGGGTTCCAGTTGCTGACCAACGGGTGGCTCACCGGGCGGCTCATCGTCACCTACGACCCCGAGGCCATTCTCGGGTCGGGAACGGTTCCGTTCCTCGGGGACGGGCGGATCGCGTACGCGCCGGTGGAGGACTTGGGGTTCGGGTTCGCCCTGGTGCTGGGCACGTGCGCGCTCTGGGTCTGGTGGGGTCTGAAGTCAGGCGGTGCGAGCCGTCGTCACGTCGACGAGGGACCGTAGGACGTCAACCGCCTGCCGGTCCAGCGCGGGCGCCTTGGCGAGGGCGGAGCGCGACTGGGCGGCGAGCTCGCCGATCATCAACTCCACCTGGTCGACCGCACCCGTCTCGACGATGACGCTTCGGAGCTGGGCGACGCCGTCGGCATTGAGGTCCGGTTGTCCGAAGAACTTCTCGAAGAGGGCCATCTGGTCGGCGCCAGCCTGGCCGAGCGCGAGCGCGACCAACACGGTGCGCTTGCCCTCGCGCAGGTCGTCGCCGGCCGGCTTGCCTGTAGCGGAGGGGTTCCCGAACACGCCGAGGACGTCGTCCCGCAGCTGGAACGCCTCACCCAGCGCCAGTCCGTAGGCAGAGAGGTGCGCCAAGTCGGCTGCCTCCGCGCCGCCGACGGTCGCGCCGATGAGCAGCGGGTGCTCGATCGTGTACTTGGCACTCTTGTACCGGATCACGTTGCGCGCACTCTGAATTCGTGAGGATGTGTCGAGAGCGTCCCACCCCCGCGCCGACTCCAGCAGGTCGAGGTACTGACCACCCATGAGCTGCGTGCGCATGGTGTCGAAGGTCCGCCGACCTCGGTCCAGCTCTGCGGCCGGAAGTCCTGACGTCGCATACATCTCGTCCGACCACTGCAGGCAGAGGTCACCGGCGAGGATGGCGGCCGACTCCCCGAACCTGGCGCTGTCCCCGGCCCAACCCGAGTCGGCGTGGAGCGCCGCGAACGACCGGTGGGCGGCGGGCATACCGCGTCTCGTGTCGCTGCCGTCCATGACGTCGTCGTGGAGCAGGGCCGCCGCCTGGAAGAACTCCATGGCCGCCGCCAACCGGATGAGCGCATCGGAGTCAGGCCCACCTGCCGCCCGGTATCCCCAGTAGAGGAAGCCGGCCCGCAGCCGCTTCCCGCCGGCGATGAGGCGCACGACCGCATCGACCAGCGGACCGAGCTCGTCACCCACCGGGGCCAGGGCCGCTCGCTGCACCTCCATCTCGGCGTCGACGGCCGCTTGCACCCGGGTCCGCAGGTTGCAGAGGTCGAGCGGGCTGGTCACGGCAGGTCCTTCCCCGGTTGACGCACGTTTTATGCCTGCTTGTCCGTCAGGGTACGGCTGCGGATGCACCCAGCCGCGATCTGGTCCTTCCCGCCCGCTCGCGAAAGGCCAACGTACCCTGACCCGTATGCCGGTCAGCACCCGCATGTCGAGGCCCGAGCACCTCACCCGGTCCATCCCTGCCGCCCTGTCCGGCCCGCTGCCCAGCATCAGCTTCGAGTTCTTCCCGCCGCGGGACGACGCCGGCGAGGCGGTGCTCTGGGAGGCGATCCGGCGGATCGAGAAGGTGCACCCGACCTTCGTGTCGGTGACCTACGGCGCCGGTGGCACCACCCGCGACCGCACCATCCGGGTTACCGAGCGGATCGCGCGCGAGACATTACTGACGCCGCTGGCGCATCTCACCGCGGTCGGGCACTCGGTCGGCGAGATCCGTGGAGTGGTGGGGTCACTTTCGGCGGTGGGGATCCGCAACGTCCTCGCCCTGCGCGGCGACCCGCAGGGCGGTCCTGGGCAACCGTGGGTCAAGCACCCGGAGGGCGTCGACCACGCCGACGAGCTCGTGGCTCTAGTGCGTTCGCTGGGATCGTTCACGGTCGGCGTCGCGGCCTTTCCGGATCGTCATCCGGAGAGCCCGGACCTGGACTTCGACGCCGACGTGCTGGTGCGCAAGGCGGATGCGGGCGCCGAGTATGCGATCACTCAGTTCTTCTTCACGCGTGAGGCTTACGTGGGGCTGCGGGACCGGGTCGCGGCGCGCGGGCGGGACATCCCGATCGTCCCGGGCCTCATGCCCGTGACCAACGTCAAGCAGCTGGCCAAGATGACGCAGCTGTCCGGTCAGCCGGTTCCGGCGTCCGTGACGTCACGGCTGGAGGCGGTCGAGGATGACCCGGCAGCGGTGCGCGAAGTGGGCGTGGACATCACGACCCGGTTGGCCGAGCAGCTTCTTGCGGAGGGAGCGCCGGGCATCCACTTCATCACGATGAACCGGTCGACGGCGACGTTGCAGGTGTTCCAGAACCTCGGCATCGCGGCTGCCCAGTAACTCCGGTTCGTGCTCTGGGCAGCACCGAATTCCGACCCCGGACCGCACGAACCAGTGTCAAAACGCGGCGTCCCAGAAGGCGGGGAAGTGGTCCGGCGGAGTCGGCGACCCCCACATCTGGTTCGTCAGCAGGATCCCTATCGTCCGGGTGACGGGGTCGTTCCACCACGACGTCCCCAGGCCACCGTTCCAGCCGTACGAGCCGGCGTGCCTCCCGTCGGCGGCGTCCCTAGTGAGCACGCCGAGCCCGAGTCCCCAACCCACGCCGGCGTCCTCGTCGATCGTCATCCGCGATGTCGTCATGACCCGGACCGTGTCGGGGCGGAGCAGCTGTTGGCCTGACGGGCTGCGGCCTTGCTCGAGCAGCATGGTCCCGAACGCCGCGAGGTCGTCGACCGTGGAGATCAGCCCGTCGGCGCCATTCGGGAACGCTGGCGGACGGCTCCACTGACCGTCGGCCTCGTCGTAGACCGTCCGTTCCTCGCCGTCCATCCCCGGCGTCCAAAGCGGTCCCAACCGGTCGCGGTCGTCGGCCGCGACGCTGAACCCGGTGTCGCGCATCCCCAGCGGTTCGAGCACCCGGTCACGCAGCAGCTGCGGCAGCGGCGTCCCGGACGCGCGGGCCGCGAGCACCCCGAGGACCTCCGCGCCGATGTTGTAGAGCCAGCGCTCACCCGGCTGGTACATGAGGGGCAGCGGAGCCAACATGGCCATCCAGGCGTCGGGATCGGGGTTGGCCTGCGGTGCGGGCGGACCCATGTGAACGCCGGCCTCCTCCAGCCTGTCGAGCACGACGGTCGGCGGTCCGGCGAAGTCGTACCCGAGGCCCAGCCGGAACTCGAGCACGTCCTGGACCAGGATCGGACGGACAGCCGGAACGGTATCCGTGAGGTCCGCGTCCGGCGATGCGAGCACCTGCCGGTCGGCCAGCTCAGGCAGCCACCGATCGACAGGGTCGTCCAGGGCCATAGTCCCGTCGTCGACCAGGGTCATGGCCAAGACGGCGGCAATCGGTTTCGTCGTCGACGACATCCGGAACAGCGTGTCCGGCCGGACCGCGTCGCCGACCCCGTGGGGGCCGCTGGTCCCAAGCTCGCCCCGACTCACCTCGCCGTCCCGGGAGACCCACCAGGCCAGGCCCGGCACGGAACCGGACTCGACGTACTTCTCCATCACCGCGCGGATGCGGTCGGGCATACCTGCTCCTTCGGTCGACCTGCACCATCAGACCCGGAAGGGGTCCGGAACTCATCGACCGGCAGCGTTCCTCGCGGCCGGGCGACAGGCATACCGAAGCTACGGTCGCCGCTCCGGCAGCCGCTCGGTGTCGTCTCCTCGAGGCGTAGGCAACGGCTTCGTGTCGTCTGCTCGTTGTGGTCCTCGTCCTGGTCCTTGTCCTGGCCGACGTCCGTCGTCGCGCGGCGGCGTCAGGCCGTGGCGCTCGCCCCACTCGTCGTAGCGACGCCGCAGCCGGCGGAGTTTCTTG
>JBKPQA010000055.1:0-5792 GCA_046733835.1 Actinomycetota bacterium | reverse complement strand
GGGATGCCCGTCATGACGGGGTGCGGCTGAGCCGCGTCTGCGCCTTCGTATACCGCTGGGCCGTGGTGCTCTGGTTCTCGTCGTAGTTACCGGCCATCCGGCGCAGGCGGCTCGCCGTCGACCGAGCCTCGTCCGCCACCGCCTGGATCGCGTCACGAGTCTGGGTCTGCGACGTCGCAACGAAGGGTGGCAGGAACTGGCAAAGGCCCCCGAAGGCCCCGGTGTCGAGCGTGGTCTCGGCTGCGTTGGCCGCCTGGTCTACCGCCTGCCCGACGGTGTCGAGAGTTCTGGCGTGCTGGCGCAGCGCCGCCGGCGACGTCTCGTAGATGGGGCTGCTCATCCGATCCGCCCGTCGGGGTAGCGACGCCGCGGGTCCTCGGGCGAGGGGTCGATGGAGACGCCCAGCCGGGAGGCGATGTCGTCGACCATGAGCCGAGTCAGCTCGGCATCCTCGCCGAACCTCGATGCGGCGGACCGGGCCACGGCGTCGCCTACCGCCTTGTAGGCGGCCTGAAGTGCGTCCATGACGCCGGCGGAGAGCGCAGCGGCAGCACCGGCGTCGCAGCCGGCCTCCGTGATGCGGACCGACTGGACGACCCCGCTGTGGTTGACCGAGACCCGCACGTTGCCACGCAGGGCGGTGCCTTCGGCGGTGAGCGACTCGACCTCGTTCGACCACTCCTGCATCTGTTCGGCGTGCCGCTGGGCCTGGGCGACCTGCTCGTCGATCCGGGCGGTCACCGCCGCCACGTCCGGGTCCATGCCGCTCGCGAGGTCACCGTTCCACGACATGCCCGGCAGTCTGGCAGGCGCGATGGCGTCCTGGCCTGAGCCCGCATACCCAGCGAGTTGCCCCGTCACGTCCACTAGTGGGAACCGCCCGTCGCATGCTGGAGTCAGACCAGCAGACGGAACGAGGACCGATGCCCATCGAGTGGATGCCGCGCTCTCGCGCGGAGGAGGACGGCTGGCGGGACCTGCGGGCCAACCCCGCGGCACCCGCGAGCGTGCCCGAGGCGTGCTCCGGGATCGACGGGGTTCGGGTACCGGTCGTGGAACAGCCGTGGCGGCTGGCCCGGTTGCCCCGGCTTCGGACACGGTACGTCTTCCTCATCCTGCGGGTGGTCCTGTTGCTGCTCTTCGCGGCGGTGTACGTGGGGTTGGCGGCGGGCCGGTTGCTCATGACGTCCTGGCTCGCTCGTCTGGCGCTGGGGTTCCTCGTCGCGGTGGCCGTCTATCGGTCGTGTCGGCTTCGCCGCCGCGGCCATGGCTCGGGGGACCTGTTCCTCAGTCCGCAGGGGTTGCAGGTCGAGGGGCTCTCTGTCCCCTGGTACCAGGTCGAGGAGGTCGTCCGGTTCAACTTCCTGGCGCCGATGGACCGGTCACACACTCCGGCCCGCAACTTCGTCGCGCTGCGCGTCCGGGACTTCGTCGCCGTCGACGGGCTCACCCCTGTCCGGGCGGGGCTCGCCAACCTGACCCGGCGGCACCTTCTGGTCCTCGCCGAGGCGAGCGAGCTGCGCCACCCGTCCGCCTTCGTCGCGGCCCTCCAGGAGCTCGTCGAGAACCCGGAGTCGCGAGCCCTGCTGTCGACCCCGGACGGGTGCCGCCTGCTGGACGAGGGACCGGCCGGGGCGGCCCGGTGGTCCCCATAGACTGACGAACCATGTCCCTCACCCGCGACGACGTCGCGCACCTCGCGTCGCTGGCCCGCATCGACCTCAGCGAGGCGGAGCTGGACCGCATGCTCGGGGAGCTGACCGTCATCCTCGACTCGGTCGCTGTGGTCCAGCAGGCACCGACCGACGGCGTGGAGCCGATGTCGCACCCGTTGCCGCTCACCAACGTCACCCGGCCGGACGTCGTGAAACCCAGCCTGACCGCACAGGAAGCCCTCGCCGGCGCACCCGTCGAGGAGCAGCAACGGTTCTCTGTCCCGCGGATCCTCGCGGAAGACTGACCGACCTCCCCGGTATGCGTCGCGGCGACCCGCCCGCACGCATACCTCCTATCGCATGAGGGTTGAGAAGAACACGTGACCACCGATCTCATCAGGCTGGGCGCCGCCGAGATGGCGCGCCTGCTCGCCGAAAAGGAGGTCAGCTCCGTCGAGCTGACCCGGGCGCACCTCGACCGGACCGCTGACGTCGACCAGGAGGTCCAGGCGTACCTCCACGTCGACGCCGAGGGCGCGTTGCGGACGGCGGCCGAGGTCGACCAGCGCCGGATCGCGGGCGAGAGCCTGCATCTGCTGGCCGGCGTGCCGATCGCGGTCAAGGACGTCCTGACCACTCGCGGGCTCCCGACCACGTGCGGCAGCCGGATCCTCGAGGGCTGGATCCCGCCGTACGACGCGACCCTTGTCAGCCGCCTGCGGACCGCCGCCATGCCGATTCTCGGTAAGACCAACATGGACGAGTTCGCCATGGGTTCCTCGACCGAGCACTCCGCGTGGGGACCAAGCCACAACCCGTGGGACCTGACCCGGATCCCGGGCGGCTCGGGCGGCGGATCGTCCAGCGCCGTCGCGTCGTTCCAGGCGCCGTTCGCGATCGGCACCGACACCGGGGGTTCGATCCGCCAGCCGGCGGCGGTGACCGGCACTGTGGGTGTGAAGCCGACCTACGGCGGGGTCTCCCGATATGGCTTAGTGGCCCTGGCTTCCAGCCTCGACCAGGCCGGGCCCTGCACCCGGTCGGTTCTCGACGCCGCGCTGCTGCACGCCGTCATTGGAGGGCACGACCCGATGGACTCTACGTCGATCGACGCGCCCGTCCCGCCGGTCGTCGACGCCGCGCAGCGCGCGTCGGTGGAGGGGATGACCGTCGGCGTAGTCCGGCAGCTCGGTGGTGCGGGATACCAAGCCGGAGTGCGCGAACGGTTCGACGAGTCGGTGCAGCTCCTGGTCGACCTCGGCGCGAAGGTCGTGGAGGTCGACTGCCCGAGCTTCGACTACGCGCTCGCGACGTACTACCTCATCCTTCCCAGTGAGGCGTCGAGCAACCTGGCCAAGTTCGACGCGATGCGGTACGGGCTGCGGGTCCTGCCTGCCGGGGTGGCCGACCCCGACGCGGAGCAGGTCATGGCCGCGACTCGGGACGCCGGGTTCGGGCCGGAGGTCAAGCGGCGGATCATCCTCGGCACGTATGCGCTGTCCTCGGGCTACTACGACGCCTACTACGGCCAGGCGCAGAAGGTCCGCCGGCTCATCGCGGAGGACTTCGCGCGCGCGTTCCAGCTGGCCGACGTCCTGGTGTCGCCGACCGCCCCGACGACGGCGTTCCCGATCGGCGAGAAGCTCGACGACCCACTGGCCATGTACCTCAACGATGTCGCCACCATCCCCGCAAACCTCGCCGGAGTCCCCGGGATGTCGATCCCGTCCGGGCTGGCGTCCGAGGACGGGCTGCCGACCGGCATACAGTTCCTCGCTCCGGCGACCGAGGACGACCGCTTGTATGCGGCGGGGGCGGCACTGGAGGCCGCGCTCCTCGACCGGTGGGGAGGCCCGCTGCTCGACCGCTCGCCCGAGCTGCCGAAGGGAGCCTGAGATGACGGTTATCACCACGACGGTGCTTCCGTACGAGGCCGCGCTCGCCGCATACGATCCGGTGCTCGGTCTCGAGGTGCACGTCGAGCTGAACACCGCGACGAAGATGTTTTGTGGGTGCGCGACGACGTTCGGTGCAGAACCGAACACGCAGGTATGCCCGGTGTGCCTCGGCTTGCCCGGCGCCCTGCCGGTGGTCAACGAGGTCGGCGTCGAGTCGGCGATCCGGATCGGGCTGGCGCTGAACTGCACGATCGCGCCGTGGTCCCGGTTCGCCCGGAAGAACTACTTCTACCCAGACATGCCGAAGAACTTCCAGACGTCGCAGTACGACGAGCCGATCGCGCACGACGGCTGGCTCGACGTCGAGCTGTTGGACGGGTCGATCTACCGGGTGCAGATCGAACGAGCGCACATGGAGGAAGACACGGGCAAGTCGCTGCACGTCGGCGGCGCCACCGGTCGGATCCACGGGGCCGACCACTCCTTGGTCGACTACAACCGGGCCGGCATCCCGCTCATCGAGATCGTCACCAAGCCGATGACCGGCGTGGGGGACCGGGCGCCTGAAATCGCTCGGGCTTACGTCACCGCGTTGCGCGATCTGCTCCGGGCGCTGGACGTGTCGGACGTGCGGATGGAGCAGGGATCACTGCGCTGCGACGCCAATGTGTCGCTGCGGCCCAAGCTCGACGACGACCAGGAGACGGTCCCGTTGGGAACGCGCACGGAGACCAAGAACGTCAACTCGTTCCGGTCCATCGAGCGCGCGGTGCGGTACGAGATCATGCGCCAGGCCGCGGTGCTGCACGACGGTGGCCGCGTGATCCAGGAGACGCGGCACTGGCACGAGGACACCGGCGTGACGACCTCAGGGCGCGAGAAGAGCGACGCCATGGACTACCGGTACTTCCCAGAGCCCGACCTCGTGCCCGTCGCCCCGTCGTCCGAGTTCGTGGCGGCGCTTCGCCAGACGCTGCCGGAGCCGCCAGGGGAGCGGCGCAAGCGGCTGCAGACGGCATGGGGGTACACCGAGCTCGAGATGCGCGACGTCGTCAACGCCGGCGCCGTCGAGCTCATCGAGGCGACGGTGGCCGCGGGTGCGACGGCGGCCGGCGCGCGCAAGTGGTGGAGCGGCGAGGTGGCGCGGCGGGCCAACGCGGAGGGCGTCGACATCGGGGAGTATGCGGCGGCGAACGGGCTCACCCCCGCGCACGTGGCGGAGCTCGACCAGCTGGTCACCTCGGGGCGGCTCAACGACCCCATGGCGCGTCAGGTGCTGGAGGGCGTACTGGCCGGACAGGGGACGCCCACCACCGTGGCTGACGCCCTCGGGCTGCAGCTGGTCCAGGACGACTCGGCGCTGGAAGCGGCGATCGCGGCGGCGATCGCGGCGAACCCCGATGTCGCGGAGAAGGTTCGGGGCGGCAAGGTCCAGGCCGCTGGCGCCCTCATCGGTCAGGTGATGAAGCAGATGAAGGGCCAGGCCGACGCGGCCAAGGTCCGCGAGCTGATCCTGGCCAAGCTGACGACCTGACCCTGGCACCACGCTTCCAACCCGGCTCTTTACCAAGTTTGGGACGCCCTCAGAGGTCGAAAAATGAGTAATAGGGCGGGTCGGAAGCGGGAAAGCCGGAGTGGGTTAGCGCTTGCCGCCGCCGAGTAGGCCGCCGAGGACGCCGCCCAACAGGTCGCCCATCCCACCTTGACCGGTCGGCGTGCCGGGCTGGGTCTGCGAACCCCCCGCACCCCCGAGGACCTGGCCGAGGATGTCACCGATCCCGCCGCCCTGAGCGCCGGCCCCGGCGGCGCCGCCGGCCGCGCCGCCGCCGAGCACCGAACCCAGCACGTCGCCCAGGCCGCCGGCCCCTGCTCCGCCTGAGCCGCCGAGCATCCCGCCCAGACCGCCGAGGCCGCCCATCGGGTCATCGGTCGCCGAAGCGCTCGTCGAGCCGGCACCGGCTCCTTGGAGCTTCTTGGCGAGGTACGCCATGACGATCGGCGCGAGGATCGGCAGCAGCCTCTGGATGAGGCCTGACCCCGCGCCGGGCGTGGCGCCACCGAGGCGCGCCATCACATCTGGCGTCTGGTCACCGAAGACGTTCTGGACGATCCGCTGCCCGTCGTGGGTGTCGATCTGGTCGAGGTCGGCGCCGAGCGCGGAGGTGTCGTGCTGCGCGACCGCACTCGTCAACGACGCCGCACCAGCCGGGTCGGCCGCGTTCGCCTGCATCCCGCCGAG
>JBKPQA010000054.1:0-4368 GCA_046733835.1 Actinomycetota bacterium | reverse complement strand
AGGCTACGACTACAACGAGCACGGCCGCGCCGGCAACACGCATACCAGCTTCGTTCCTGACGAGATCGTCGACCGGTTCTGCGTGATCGGCACCGTCGACGAGCACCTGGCCAAGCTCGACGCCCTCCGCGCGCTCGGCGTAGGGCAGTTCGCGGTCTACCTCCAGCACGACGCCCAGGACGAGACGTTGCGGACATACGGGCAACACGTGGTCCCGGCGGTCGCTGAACGGGTCAGGGCCAAGACGTGACCGCGACCACCGAATGACCAGCACCGCCTATGCCCGGCCGCACCTCGGGCTGGTCCGGCGGGCCCTCGGACGGGTCGGGCTCGTCCTCGGCGCGGTGGTCGTGGTCGGTCTCGTGTGGACCGGCTACAAGGCCATGGGCGCCGCGACGGGCGGCGTGTGGCCCGGGACGTCGCGGACGTTGCCGGTGCCGACGGACGACACGACCCTTCCGCCGTTTCTCGGCATCCTGCGCCGGTTCGGCGAACCGCAACGCACGGGCGACCCGATCCCACTTTGGCAGTACCTCG
Source organism: Actinomycetota bacterium (assembly GCA_046733835.1). Classification (GTDB taxonomy): domain Bacteria; phylum Actinomycetota; class Actinomycetes; order Actinomycetales; family Dermatophilaceae; genus Lapillicoccus. The sequence continues at coordinate 3,831 of JBKPQA010000054.1, read as the reverse complement.
TCGACGCGTCGGTCTTCACGTTTCGCGAGGCCTTTGTCGGGTTCCTCGCCGGAATAGTGATTGGGCTGGCGTTGGCCGTCCTGATGCTGCGCTCGCGCTGGCTGGAGCGCGGGCTGCTGCCGTGGATCATTGTGTCGCAGACCGTTCCCCTCATCGCACTCGCGCCAGTCGTTGTCGCCTGGGGGAACCAGCTGCCCTTCGGCTACTGGCAGGCCTGGATGTCGGTGGCAGTGATCGCGACGTACCTCACGTTCTTCCCCGTCACGGTGAACGCGCTGCGGGGGCTCATGTCGCCCGGCCGCCTTCCGTTGGAGCTGATGCGCTCGTATGCGGCGTCGGACCGGGCGACTCTGCTCAAGCTGCGCTTCCCGGCCTCGGTGCCCTATCTCATCCCGGCGCTGAAGCTCGCGGCGACGGCGTCGGTGGTCGGCGCGATCGTCGGCGAGATCTCGGCCGGGCTGCGCGGCGGCCTGGGGCGACTCATCATCGACTACGCGCAGCAGTACCTCACCGACCCCGAACGGCTCTACTGCGCGGTCATCGCGGCCGGCGTGCTCGGCATCCTCTTCGTCGGCTTGATCGACGTGCTCGACCGCATCCTCATGCGCGGGCGGCCGCGGGAGTCGACATGAGCACCGCCGCCATCACCGTTAACGGTGTCGACAAGGTGTTCAACCCGGGGCGTCGCAATGAAGTGACGGCCCTCCAGGGAATCGACCTGTCCGTCGAACCGGGGGAGCTGGTCTCGCTCATCGGCCCCTCCGGTTGCGGGAAGTCGACGTTGTTGCGTCTCGTCGGCGACCTCGAGACCCCCAGCACCGGTTCCGTCGAGGTCAACGGCAAGTCGGCCCGGCAGGCCCGGCTCGACCATGACTACGGGATGGCCTTCCAACAGGCCGGCCTCTTCGACTGGCGCACCGTCTCGGCCAACGTCGAACTGCCGCTGGAACTGCTCGGGTGGGACGCGGGTCGGCGCCGGGAACGGTCCCGCGAGCTGCTGGAACTCGTGCACCTCGAGGACTTCACGGGGCACCGGCCCTGGGAGCTGTCCGGCGGGATGCAGCAGCGGGTCGCCATCGCACGTGCCCTGGCCATGAAGCCGGGCATCCTGCTCATGGACGAGCCGTTCGGCGCGCTCGACGAAATGACCCGCGAGCACATGCAGGCGGAGCTGGTCCGGATCCGCGCTGAGACTGGCGCCACGGTGGTCTTCGTCACGCACTCGGTTCCCGAGGCGGTGTTCCTCTCGAATCGGGTCGTCGTGATGTCACCGCGACCCGGCCGGCTCGCTGAGGTCGTCGACGTCGAGTTGGGCGAGCGGGGCGACGCCACGCGGGTCGACGACCGGTTCTTTGCCGCGGTCACCGCCGTTCGGTCGGCCCTGCGCGCGTCCGCAGCCCCAACGGCCACGGCTTCCGGGATAGAGGTGGGTGTCGAGTGAGCGCCCCGGTCCTCACCCAAACCAACTCGACCCACGATGCGGTTGACGCCGCGGCGCCGTGGACCGGCGGCATCCGGTCGTTGGTCGGGACGGTCTGGCCGGCCGTCGTCGTGGCTCTCGTCGGGCTGATCCTCTGGGAGCTCGTCGTCACGGTCTTCCAGATCCAGAAGTTCCTGATCCCGAAGCCCTCCGCCGTCGTCGTGGCCTTCGTCGAGTCGTTCCCGCAGATCCTCGAGGGTCTGCGCAAGACGGGCTACGTCGCCGTGACCGGGCTGGTCGCCGGAGTGATCATCGCCGTTCTCATGGCGCTGCTGTGCACAAGGTTCCGGCCACTGGCTTCGGCGCTCACCCCGCTCGCCGCCGCCCTCGCCGCGACGCCGATCGTCGCCCTGGCACCGGTGTTCTTCAAGTGGTTCGGACAGGTGGAGCCGACGGCCAAGCAGGCCGTCGTCGCCGTTGTCGTCCTCTTCCCGGTCTTCGTCTCGACCTCCAAGGGGCTACTTCAGGTGCAGCCGGTCCACCTCGAGCTCATGCGCACTTATGCGGTGGGCGGCTGGCGGGTGCTCCGGGAGGTCCGCGTGCCGAACGCCCTGCCGTACTTCTTCACCTCGCTGAAGGTGGCGGCCTCGCTCAGTGTCATCGCCGCGATCGTTGCCGAGTACTTCGGCGGCGAGCAGGGCACCCTCGGCGGGATTATCACCCAGAGCGCCGGCTTGTCGCGCTATGACCGCGCCTGGGCCGCCGTTCTCGCCGCTGCCCTCCTGGGCATGGCGCTGTATGCGTTGGTACTGCTCCTCGAGCGCCTCGCCCTTCGCGACTCCACTCCGCCGTCGACGGCCGCCTGACCCGCATATCCACCTAACCCTGGAGGACCGCATGCGCAGTACCCGACTCTGCTTGAGCGGCACCGTTGCCGCACTGCTCCTGGCCGCCTGCGGAACCGGAGGCACGAGCGACGGCGGCGGAGGAGGAGCAGGGGGTGGTAGCACGGCCGCGACCAACGCCGGCTGTTCGTCCCCGACGAAGGTGAAGCTCCAGCTGCAGTGGGTGGCGCAGAGCCAGTTCGCTGGGTATTACGCCGCGAAGGACCAGGGGCTGTGGGCCAAGGAGTGCCTCGACGTCACGATCGTCGAGGGCGGCGTCGACATCGTCCCGCAGACGCAGCTGGCCACTGGGGCGGTCGACTTCGCGATCGCCTGGGTGCCCAAGGCGCTAGCCTCCCGAGAGCAGGGCGCGAAGATCACCGACATCGGCCAGATCTTCCAGCGGTCCGGGACGCTCCAGGTCTCGTGGAAGGACTCGAACCTCACGAGCGCGGCGAGCCTGGCGGGGAAGAAGGTGGGCAACTGGGGCTTCGGTAACGAGTTCGAGCTCTTCGCCGGCCTGCAGAAGGCGGGGGTCGACCCGAAGTCCGGCGTCACGCTGGTGCAGCAGCAGTTCGACATGAGTGCCTTGCTGGCCAAGCAGATCGACGCCGCGCAGGCCATGATCTACAACGAGTACGCCCAAGTGCTCGAGCAGAAGAACCCGGCCACCGGCGCGCTGTACCAGCCGAGCGACCTCAACGTCATCGACTGGAACAAGGACGGCGTCGCCATGCTCCAAGACGCCATCTGGGCCAATACCGACAAGCTGAAGAGCGACACCGCATACCAGGACACCGCGGTCAAGCTACTCAAGGGCGCCATGGCCGGCTGGGTGTACTGCCGCGACAACTTCCAGCCCTGCGTGGACATCGTCCTCAAGAACGGGCCAACGCTGGGCGCGTCGCACCAGGCGTGGCAGCTGGCCAGAGTCAACGAGCTGGTCTGGCCGTCCCCCGGTGGCATCGGCGTCATCGACAAGGCGCTGTGGGATCAGACCGTCTCGGTGGCCACCAGTCAAAAGGTGGTGTCCGCCGCTCCGGACGCCGATGCCTACACGAACACCTACGCCCAGAAGGCGGTCGATGCGCTCAAGGCGAGCGGGGTGGACGTGACCGGCGCGTCGTACAAGGCGCCCCAGGTCACCCTCAAAGAGGGCGGCAAGTAGGTCGTCGAACGCACGTCGTCCCCCGCCCGACGGCGGGGGACGACGTGTGCTCAGCGAGGGGCCTGCGACGCTTCGTAGAGGTTCGTCGTGCAGTGAAGCTTGACGACGAGCTCATGGGTGGCGAACGGGTCCCAGTTGGTGGCCGTGGAGATGCCGCGGGAGCTGGTGGTGCCGGTGATGGGCCGGTATTGAATGCCGTGCCAGTCCGTCACGTACTCCCGTTCGATCGCAGTGATCGTCGTGCCGATGGCTCCGGAGTCACCGGTGATCTCCACACCTCGGGGAACGCCCCGACCGGGGGACACATCCGCGTCCTTGAGCCAGCTGTCCTGGGGGCAGGACATGGACGGGATGGTGAT
>JBKPQA010000053.1:0-12307 GCA_046733835.1 Actinomycetota bacterium | reverse complement strand
CGATAGAGCCACGGGGACTTATGTGTTCACAGCAGGCATGACCGTGATGAGTTTCGGGGAGAAGGTCACTGCTCGGATCACCCAACTGACGGCCGAAACGGTTCAGGTGACGTTGTCCTCCGATCTGCAGTTCGGGGTCGTGGGCGCCATGGGCCGCGCGGGCGGCAGTGAAGAACGCCTGTGGGAGGCACTCACCCAGCTTCTATCTCCACCGGAGAGGTAACTTCAGCCGCGGCATCATGCGGCGGGCAGCAGGTTCGTGCGCTCTCCGTCGAGTCGCTGCGCAGCTCGGGCCACGCTCGTTACGCTGCGCTCACCCCGAGGCCCCACGGGGTTGAAGCTCTGGGCCCGCTGCTCTGGAGGTCGCCGTGCCGCGTCCGATTGACACCGTTGCCTCTTCGGGCGGGATCGGCGCAACCGCGGAGGAGGCACGGGACGGCTCGAGTGCTCCAGCGTCCGGCGCCGTAGGGCGCTTCTTGCGATGGTGGGAATTAACCCTGCCCGGCTGCTGGAGCGCAGTCATCTTCGCGGCCTTGTCGTACACACCCTCCTTGCTGCCCCGGGGCGGGTTGTTGCAGGGAATCGTCGCTGGCATCAACGCCGCGATCGGCTACGGCCTAGGGGTTCTCGGTGCATGGATCTGGCGAGCCTGTGCCGACCGGGCCGCTCGTGTTCCCGACCGGCGCGCCTGGCGGGTGTTCGGACTCGTCGCCCTGCCACTCCTCGTGGTCGCGTTCGCCCTCGGCCAGCACTGGCAGGCCGAGATCCGTGGTCTCATGGGGGTCGACGAGTACAACGTCGCCCTGGTCGTGGTTTCGCCCGTCGTCGCACTGGTCCTGTTTGGTGCCCTGCTGCTCGTCGGTCGTGGGATTCGGCGGCTATACCGTCGGCTGGCAAGTCTCCTGCGGCGCTGGATCGGCCCGCGCGCCGCCGGCGCCGTCGGCTGGATTCTCGCGGCATGGATGGTGTACCTCCTCGTCACCGGCGTGCTGTTGCAGGGGTTGTCGAACCTGGCGGACGCTGCGTTCTCGGTGCGCGACACGAACACGGAGGAGGGCGCTGTCCAGCCGTCGACCGACCTGCGGTCTGGCGGCCCGCATTCACTCGTGCCCTGGGACACGTTGGGTCGTCAGGGCCGCAACTTCACCGGCATGGGTCCCACGGCCAAAGACATCCAGCAGCTGGTTCAGCTACCCGCCAAGGAGCCGATACGGGCATACGCGGGTCTCGCGTCGGCCGAACAGACGGAGGCGCGAGCTCAGCTGGCGGTTGAGGACCTGGTCCGGGCTGGAGGCTTCGAGCGAGCCAACCTCCTGGTCGTCACGACGACCGGGAGTGGCTGGGTCGACCCGGCATTGATCGACTCCTTCGAGTACCTCAGCGGTGGCGACGCGGCCACGGTGGCGATCCAGTACTCCTACCTGCCGTCATGGATCTCGTACCTCGTCGACCAATCGAAGGCACGAGAAGCCGGGCGCGCCCTGTTCGACGCCGTCTACGAGCACTGGCTCGCGCTTCCCCAAGACCATCGCCCCAAGCTGTACGTCGCGGGCGAGAGCCTCGGATCCTTCGGCGGCGAGACCGCATTCAGCGGCGAGTACGACCTACGAAACCGCAGCGCCGGCACCCTGTTCGTCGGCCCGCCCAACTTCAACACCCTGTTCACTGAGTTCCGCGAGCACCGCGACCCGGGAAGCCCCGAGATCGAGCCGGTCTACAAGAACGGCCGAACCATCCGGTTCGCCAGCGCCGACGTCCGGGCCATGTCGACGCAGGGACAGCCATGGGAAGGGAACCGGGTCCTCTACCTCATGCATCCATCCGACCCGATCGTGTGGTGGAGCCCCAGCCTGGTGTTCAACAAGCCGAACTGGGTCGACGAGACGCCGGGACATGACGTGCTGAACACCCTATGGGTGCCGTTCCTCACGTTCTGGCAGATCACGGGGGACCTGCCGTTCTCGACGGGAGTCCCCGGCGGCCACGGGCACAAGTACACGTCCGAGCAGGTCGACGGCTGGTATGCGTTGCTCCAGCCGACGGGTATCAGCCAGCAAGTTCTCCAGTCGGTTCGTGACACGATCGCGAAAGTGGAGTAGCGCAAGGCTTTCAGCCGGTCGGTGCGGCTTCCAGACCGTGGCAGCGGACCGCCCCGTGTCCCCACTCCAGTGGCCAGATCATGATCGACCCACAGGTTCTCCTCGCGGTAGACAGCGCGGTCGCTCTTCCGATCGACCTCGAGCTCGTTGGGCGTCGGGGACGACGTAATTGCCGCTCTCTGGAAAGGCCATATCCGTCCAACGCTCCCCTCGCGGACCGTGCCGGGGATCACCATGGAGTTGGGCGCTGGACCGATGATGCGTGCGCCCAAGCGTTGGTGCGTCCGGATCCAAGGATCGATGCTGAGCCCGTCGTCCCGGACCGATGTCGCGTAGCGGGCCATCGGGAAAGTGGGGTACCGGCTCTTCCAGGTCGGCCGCAGCGGCGCAAAGAGGTGCCGCATCCCGGCGCGACGGACTCGCTGCGACAGGTGCTCGAGCACCATTCCGGCGAGACCCTGGCGATCGTAGTCCCGGTGCACGGCCGCCGCCACGAAGCTGAACGCGGACGGAGGCCGGCCCGCCTCATGGTCCTCGACCGCTCGGATCAGCACCGCGTCGTAGCCCTCCGGCAATCAGTTGTGTCGCCGTGGTAGGCGAAAGGGACGCCCCAGCCGCCCGCGACGACCCGACTCTGGTGGAGGAGAAGGACGTCGTAGTCGCTCAAGTACTCCTGCACGCGCTGCGTGTATGCGCGTGGAACCGGGTCGTGGAAGATTGAACCGCGGCCAGCACTCGCGAAAGGCGGATCGAGCTTCCTCAGCTAGGGTCCGGCCGGCAGCCGGAGATAACACACTCGTAGCGCATTCACCCATCGTCCCAGCGCATCAGCTCACCTTGGCCGCAGGTGAGTCCCACCGGTTGGTGTATGAGCAGTCACTGAGCGAAAACAGGGAGGAGCGGCCGCTCTGATTGGTCGTGGTGGCCCCGGGCGGAGCAGCCGGGCTCAGCGAGTCAGCAGGAGCTCATGAAGCCTGGCAAGTCGCTCCTCAGCGGTGTTCGCGACGTACCAGTCGACGGTGCGGGGAATCCCCTCGGACAAGGAGGTTCTCGGCTCCCACGAAGTGAGCGCCTTTATCCGGGTGTTGTCGGCGGCTCGGCTCCGGACGCCGACCGGTTTGTCGAGCTCATGGCTGATACGTTCCGGACGCCATTCAAGATGATCGAAGATGACGTCCATCAGCTCGAGGACTGTGTTGTGGTTTGCGGATCCCACATTCAGGACCTGATGACCGGTGAGACGCCCAGCCAGCGCCAGACCCATGACTGTGTCCCGGACATATGTGAAATTGCGAGTCTGCTTTCCGTCGCCCCAAACAGGATACGGATCCAGCTTCGCGACCGCCTTGGCGATCAACGCGATCACGGCGTGTGACTCGTTTTCACGTTCACCGTAGGCAGTGAAAATCCGGGCGGCGATCGCATCGACGCCGTACTGCTGGTGAAAAGCCCGCAGCTGGAGCTCTCCCATGAGTTTCGCCCAGCCGTACTCGCCATCCGCGTACGCCTTCCCCGGCTCTTCGAAGTTGGCATCCTCCTCGCGCAACAAGACTCGATGACTGTCGCTGGCCTGGAGGTCGATCGGGTACACGCACGCGGAGCTCGCATGCACCAGGCGAGTGGCACCGGCGGCGACGGCGGCGCTGAAGACAACGTGATCGAGCAGCATGTTGCTTGTGCACTCAACGGGATGCGTCTCGATGTAGCCGCGGCCGCCATGGAGTGCGGCCAGGTGAAAAACGGTCTGGGCACCGTGGACCGCGCGTGCCGTGAAGACAGGGTCTCGCAGGTCACCATCCAATACCTCGACCTCGTCCAGGACGCCGTTGAAGTTTCTCATCGAGCCACTCGAGAAGTCGTCGGCCACCCGAACACGCGCTCGGTGAGCGAGCAGGAGCTCGACCAGGTGGCTGCCGATGAACGACGCTCCTCCGGTCACCAGCACGGACTCCCCGCTGTATGGAAGTCCCGAGGCGTCAACCAAGGCATCGACCGAGCGGTCCAAAGGGATCCCTCCTTATGGCCTAACCGCGCCGGCTCCCGGACCGGCGCGGAGGTGGCAAGACGATACATCGGGGTGCAAAGACTTCCTGATTTGTTCTATGCCGCCTGGCCCGACGGAACCTGGGAGTTGCGCGCGCGATCGGACCGTCATGTGCTGATTCCGCCACACGTTGGACCCGCCGTCGTACGCTACGGCGCGGAACGGGGGTGTGGTTCATCAGTCGGTGCCGCCCAGCGGAGCCAGCTTTCCCCTGCTCAGGGCCGGAGGGATGTCAACGTCATGTCGAGTACTGATCGCACTGGCCAGACTGTCCACCTCAGCGCCGCGGGCGGCTCCGCAAGTAGGTCGGGGCGGCCTTGGTGACCGGGGCACCTCGCCTGCACATCATCATTGAGCGGGACGTGGGGCTGTTCTCGCTCGTTCAGCAGGTGATCTCTCAGATCCCGTGGGCGATCGCAGAGGAACGGATCCCTGTCGTCTACTTCGGGGACCGGACCTGTTACTGGACACCAAACGGCTATGCCGGAGCAGAGACCGTTTGGGAGTACTACTTCGAGCCGGTGCACCCAGTCTTTCCGGTCGCAAACATACCCCAGCGAGTGAGAGCTGACATCTCAGCCAACAGGCCCACTCCGTACGAGATCGGTCACCTGGTCAGTGATGATGCCTTCGTGTCCAGTCACTTCGGCGACCATTCGCTCCTCCGCGGCCTTTGCTTACAGATTCCCTATGAATGGGACGACCCGGATGAACGCCTGAGGACCCAGGCAAAGGGAATTCTCGACGACTTCATCAGACCTCGCTCCTACATTTTGCAGAAGGTGGAGACCTTCTTCGCTCGTCATCTCGCAGGGCACCACGTCATCGGTGTGCATGCCCGGGGCACCGATGCGATCTCAACGCAGGAGATTCGCGCCTTTCGCAACAACTCCCTGGTGCTATCCCGGTACACCTCGGAGATCGAAGGTCTACTCCGTGGTCATCCCGACGCAAAGATCTTCGTCGCCACCGATGAGGAATCGTCATTGCGCGATCTGGCGGCGGCGTTTCCTCAGCGCGTTGTCTCGTACCACAGTGTGCGTCACCAAGCGGGTGAAGAGCCCGCTGGCCAGGGTCCAACCGGCTGGATAATGCCCGGCTACATTGCCGCGAATCGAGATGTGGCTGCCAAGAACGGGGAGGATGCCATCCTCGAATATCTGTTGCTGAGCCGGTGCGACTACCTCGTCCACAACGGATCCAGCCTGGCCCGAACGGTGTTGCTCAACGCGCCGGACCTCCCGCATACCAATACGCACCGCAGACCCGGCGGCGAGGGAAGGCCACCAACCCATCCTCAGGAAAGTCAGACAGGGGCGATCAGAGCCTGATGACTACTCTCGACTCAGCGATGATCGAACGGGTGAAAACGGACAAGGAGAAGCGAAGGTCGTCCTCAGACAGCTATCAAGATCGGCCTCGGCTGGCGCTCATCGTCCAGTCGTTCAACCGCATTTCGAATATCAGCCAGCTCATCGGCGGTCTCCGGAGCCTGGGCGACCACGAGCTGGTGGTATGCGAGGACGGCTCCCTCGATGGCTCTCATGAAGAGTGGATGTCGCATCTCACTCGGCCGAACGACTTCCTGATCCACTCGAACGACCTGCATGAGATCCGGATCTTGGATCGTGCGATCAGGTTCGCGCGTGCCGAAATCGTCTGCCTCGTCCAGGACGACGACGAGATTCCTCGACAAACCGACTGGCTTGAGGCCGTGTTGGAACAGTTCGCGGACGACCCGAAGCTCGCCGTAGTGGGCGGGTTCATGGGCTTCGACAGCTTTGATCCCGATCCGGCCAAGGCCAAGCGCATCTGGGGAGGGCGCCAGTTCCGCTACGTTCATCACGTCAACATCGGGCCATACTTCATTCGAAGGGGCAGCTACGAGGCCCTCGGCGGCTGGGACTACTCCTTCTCCCAAGTCGGTGAGCCAGGCATTGGTTACGACAATGAGCTGTGTCTACGGGCCTGGCTGAACGACCTCCACGTCGGCTACGCCTTCGTCCCGTTCAAGGGCCCGGCCGGGCACTACCCGGCTAACGGCGGGACAGTGCTGTTCTCGAACGAGGTCAGGGTCCGCAACTCGGTGAGAAATTCGGCAAGCATCTTCCGTACGTACGGCCCTCACGCAGAACGGATCGATGGTCTCGTTGCGGCCGCCAACGCCCGGCTGCAGCCGCACCTCCCAGACGCCGTATACGAGCCGACATGAAAGAACCGAGCCGGTACGCCTTTCCCAATGCGGCAGAGGGTCAGCGGGAGCGCCTCAAGGCCCTCGAGGCGGTGCTCGATCCGGGAACGGTCCAGCACCTGAGCGAGCGCCAGGTCGGACTGGGGTGGGAGTGCCTCGAGGTCGGCGCCGGGGCCGGCTCGATCGCCCGCTGGCTCGCCGAGCGAGTTGGAGCGCGCGGTCGTGTGCTCGCGACCGACCTCAACCCGGCGGCCTTCGGCAGCGTTGGTGATGGATATCCCTGGCTGACGGTCGCACAACACGACCTGACGAGGGAGCCGTTACCCGCTGCGAGTTTCGATCTGGTGCATGCCCGGTTGGTGCTGTCCTGGCTGGCCGACCCCGTCCTGGCCCTGCGCAGTCTGGTGAGTGCCTTGAGACCGGGCGGCTGGCTTGTCCTGGAGGAGCTGGACTTCGTGTCCGCCGTAGCCGATCCAGGCATGGATGCTGACGCCGCCCGTGTTTTCAGCCGGGTTCTGCACGCACACACGGTCGTCCTTTCCGAGCGCAACGGCTTCGACCCGACCTTCGGTCGACGCCTATACGGCCTCATGCGGGCCGCCGGCCTTACCGACGTCAATGCTGACGGCCGAGTCTCCATGTGGCGTGGTGGCGAACCCGGTGGTGAGTTGTTGCGGCTCACCCTGCGGCAGCTTCGTCAAGCGATGCTCGACACACGGCTGGTCGACGACGGCGACGTGGACGATGCGATCAGCCTGTGTCGGCAGGGCCTTTCGCTGATGTCACCGGTCATTGTCACAAGCTGGGGACGGCTTCCCGCTACACCGGAGGATCGCTAGTTCGAGGAGAGCGATGCGCTGAGGCAGCGTGCCGTGAGAACGGAGAACCCGTAAACCCCCACCGCACCCCGCGCAGTCCTAGGCTCGCGGGCCAGCGATCGAGCAGCTGCCCCGCCGCCCCCCAGGCGGGTCGCCTCATAACCACAGCGAGGCGCCGGCGTCGCCGTAACGAGCTACGGCGAGGCCAGCCCCGACTCATCTGAGCCCAGCGTCGGTACGCGCCCCAGCGACTTCTCGGCCGGCCCTGTGGCGGGTACTTGCCCGCAGGCATGTTCGGTTTTCCTGACCTCGACGTATTCTCGACGGGCGGAGTTCTCGTCGATACCGGCACGGGCGCCGCTGAACCGATTCGCGCAAGTTGGGTGGTTGGGCCATGACTCTTCTCTTCGTCGTCGCCGTGGTGTTGCTCAGTGTGCGCATCGCCGCCGTCCTGCTGTGGGTCAGGCAGCACCACGAGAACCGGGTCCCCGTGGGCCCGGAGGAGCGGAAGCCCAAGCCCGACCGTCAATTGATGACGCTCCGGATCCCCCCCGAGGACTACCTCACCAAGGACAACGTGTCGGTCCGGGTCGATGCGGTGGTGTGCTTCCGCATCGTCGATCCGGACGGCATGCCCGCCAATGCGCAGAACTACAACGTCGCGATGTCGGAGGTGGCGCAGGCTGCACTGCGCTCGGTGATCGGCAAGGCCGAGGGGGACGACCTATCGTCCAGCCGGGACCAGTTCGCTCGGGAGGGTTCCCGCGTCATGGAAGTGGCCCAGCCAGGCCCGCAGGATGCGCCGCCCTATGGGCCCCGCGACGCCAACGGAAACCCGCAGGACGCCATCCGCGGATTGCACGGTGCCGCAGGTGCTGACTGGACCATCACCCGGGTCGACAGTTCGGTCGACGCCCCGGACACACCTTCGCAGCGCCAGCGCGAGGTGCCGGAGTTAGAGGTGGACCCCGCCCTTACGAACGCGATAGCCGTGAGGCGGGGGACCACTAAAGCGGTGCGGGACCTCACCGCTGGCCGCCGGATGTCGTTCGTCAGGCTCGGCGGCGACCACGGCTCGCCGGTGGGTGCGGGTGACCGGGACGGTAAGCAGGGCGCGACGTCCGGAAGCGCCATGTCCGCTTCCGTCCCTCGTCCCGCTGGAGGTCCAGCATGCCTCGGCGGAAGAGGCGACGCCGCGTACCTTCGCGGGTGGGACGATGCCGTCGACTGGATCGGTAAAGGTAACCAGGCGCAGCCTCCGACCTGGGGCGACGTCGCATACATGACCGGCTGGAACGATGCGTCGAGGGCGATGGCGAAGGCCGGCCTCGGGGCAAAGACCTCGGCGGCTGCTCAGGCGGCCTCCTCCACGACCTGATCGGCCGCGCTTCGGAGGCGGTGCATGGCTGAATGGCTGACGGTACGGACGGGGGACGGGCGCGATCTGGAGGTTCTCCGGAGCGGGCAGCCCGATGCATACCCGCTGCTCTGGTTCGGGGGCACCCCGACTGAGGCTTCTGGCATCCCGCACGTGACCCGCGCGGTCATCAACAAGAACTGGCAGTTGGTCTCCTACTCTCGGCCCGGCTACGCCGGCTCGACGGTCCAACCCGACCGGACCGTGGCCGACGCGGCCGAGGACGCGGTTGCGGTCCTCGACCAGCTGGGCCTTGACCGGTTCGTCACTCTTGGCTGGTCCGGTGGCGGACCACACGCCTTGGCCTGTGCAGCTCTGCTGCCGGATCGGTGCGCAGCCGCCGCGAGTCTAGGTGGCGTCGCACCCTACGACGCGGAGGGCCTGGACTGGGTGGACGGAATGGCGCCGGAGAACCACGCGGAGTTCGGTGCGGCGGTCGAATCACGGCGCGCGCTCACGACCTACCTCGAAGAGCAAGCGATGGAACTGGCCAACGTAACCGGGGACGACGTGACCGCCGCGCTCGGCGACCTGGTATCCGCCGTGGACCGCTCGGCCCTGACCGGGGAGCTAGCGGAGAGTATCGCCGCAACGATGAGCCGCGCTGTATCGGCGGGCATTGCCGGGTGGCGCGACGACGACGTGGCCTTCGTGAAGGATTGGGGCTTCGACCCGTCGGCGATCACGACGCCGGTCTCGATCTGGCAGGGCCGCCAGGACCGTATGGTCCCCTTCACGCATGGCCAGTGGCTCGCTGACCACATCCGCGGAGCCGGGCTGTACCTGGAGCCCGACCAAGGTCACCTCTCCCTGTTCGCGCAGTCGCCCCGCATCGTCGACGACCTCGAGGCCCGCGCCGCCAGCTAGAGGCAACGACCCGTGGGGTCAGGGCGTCAGGGAGTCAGGGCGCCCAGGGCGTTCCTCGATCGATCGTGTGCGCCAACGTGTGCGGACCGGCGCGAGCTCTAGCGTCGAATCATCCGGTCTAGCGCGTTGGAGGTCGCATCGTGAAGAAGTCTCGTCTGGCGCTTTTTGCCGCGCTGGGAGTCGTGCTCCTCGGGTCATCCACAGCAGCGTTCGGTCAAGGCCCGGCTCCGACGAGTGCCGGCACTGGCGGCAACGACAAGAACGAGCTGAGCATCGAGATCGTCGGCCAGGTCCAAAATTCGACAGGCGGCGTGTCGCCGGCAACGTCAATCCAGTACGGATACCTGTCGTACCTGCGCGGGTTGACCGTCTTCACGGGCCAGCCGAACGAGTCCACAGCGCTGTTCACCTTCTACACCGACACGACCACGACCCAGGTGATCAACGACGGGCCCATGCGGGTGATCGACCGGAAGGGATCGATGACGATCTACAAGGACTCGACCCCCAACGGCAGTTTCGCCGACCCCAACAGCTTCCGCGACGGCACGCCCATTCTCGTCACCGACGTGCACCAGCAGGTCATCCTGGACACGTCGACAAGTGCGTTCACCGCAAGGAACCTGAACACCATTACGTCGACCCGTCCTGTCGAAGGCGCAGGGAAACTCGGCCGGAATGGCGAACAGTTCAGGATGATCATCGCCGGCCACCTGAACGCCGCCGGCAGCCCGTCCGCCTACATGGCCGGCTATTCCATGCCGTAAGCCATGCCTTTGCCCCCAGTACTCCCATTGCTGACGTGAACGCGTGGCGGAGCGAGGATGCTGCAGTCATGGACGAGCGGGACGAGTTCGTGACGTGGGTTCGCAACGATCTGTACCAAGCCGAGTTGGCGCTGCACAACGGCTACGCGGCGCCGCGCCGGGCTCTGTGGTCGCGCAACGAGCCCGTCAGTGTCCTCGGCGCGTGGCGCAACGCGTTCGGTCAGCAGGAGATCGACGTTCTCTTCACCGCACTCGGCGAGAGCTTCTCCGACTGCACCTCGTACGACTTCGAGCTCCAGTCCTTCGACGTGGTGGGCGACATGGCCTATACCGCCGGTCTTGAGCACAGTTCGGTGTCCGTGGACGGCGAACCACGCAGCTACACGCTTCGCGTAACGCAGGTCTACCGGCGGGAGGACGGAAACTGGCGGGTGGTTCACCGACACGGGGACACGTTCAGCGAGTCTCCGGGGCCGTAACCGACTCCGCTTCTCAGCTCGCCGGAGGCTCCACCTTGCGGTCCAGCGAGCGGCGAGCCGCCCCAGTGAGCAGCCGCACCACGACGGCGATGAGGACCAGGTCGAGCATGATCTGCGAGCTCACCGCCAGCCGAGCGCCGGTGCTCACCGGCGCGATGTCGCCGTAGCCGACCGTGCCGAGCGTCACGACTGTGAAGTACAACGCGGTCGACTTGTCGAGGGTATGGCTGAAGCTCCCGGGCAGGGCGGACTCAAGGCCGACGTACGTGCTCGCATACACGACGATGAACGTCGGGATCGCGACGATGAGCGCTTCGACCGCTTGAAGCGCTGGCACCGCCGACCGGAGGATCTGGCGGATCTGCCAGGCGAGGATCGTCCCGAAGAGCAGCACACCAAGGACGAGCCGGATAACCGTGGAAACATCGCCGCCGCCGTCGCCGACTGGCAACAGGTAGTAGACGCCCAGGACGACCGCGAACGCCAGCAGTGACCGCAGCATCGTCGTGACGACCGCGCGTCGCCGCTCGCGGCCGGCCAGCGTTGTCAACCGTTGCGGGGTCCGCTCGGATCGCGCGCCCTGGGGGCTCATGGCGCGGAGTCTTCCGGGTCGACGGAGGAGCGGCAAGCACCGACGCACAGCGCTTGCTCATGAGCTCGAACCGGCTGACAGGCGCGGCTCAGTCGTCGCTGGTTCGTATGCCCCGACGTGCACTCAACAGATCGGTCTCCGGTCGGGCGGCGACGTGTCGCTCCACCGCATCCAGGACCTCGACAACGTGCCCGTGGTCCGCGGCGACGAGCGCCGCTCCGACGGTGGCACGCCGGTGGAGCTCGACCGCGCCGACCTCGGCCGCCGACACGCCGAACCGGCGTTGCACCTCGGCGACGACGGGCCGCACGAGCGAGCGCTTCTCCTTGAGGGAGTGGACATCGCCGAGGAGCAGGTCGAGCTCAAGCCATCCGATCCACATGCGCCCAGCCTGTCACCGCTCGCCCGAGAAGGCAGGACCGGACCGCGCGGGGCAGCATGTGAGGAGTGGGCGACGGCAACTTCCCAGACCTGGTCCGGTTCGTCGAGGCGCAGGACTCCGGCGGCACGTATGCCACGGCCCTCGCCGAGCTGCGGCGCGGCCGCAAGACGTCGCACTGGATGTGGTTCGTCTTCCCACAGATTGCCGGCCTCGGGCACAGCCCGACCGCGGTGTACTACGGCATCCGCGGGCTTGACGAAGCGCGCGCCTATCTGCAGCACGAGACGCTGGGCGCCCGGCTGGTCGAGTGTGCCGACGTCCTGTCGACGCTCGTGGAGATCGACCCAGTCAAGGTGTTCGGAGGTATCGACGCGGTGAAGCTGCGCTCGTCCATGACGCTCTTTGCGCACGCCGCCCACGACGACGACACCCGGGGGCATTTCACCGCCGTACTCGACCAGTACTTCGGCGGCGACGAGGACCCGGCCACGCTGGCCCGGATCTAGGACACCGGTCGAGCCGATCCAGCAGACCAACCGCGTCCCAGGGGGCGTGTCCACGAATGTCGTTGTCGAAGTAGACGTAGACGTCGCGTCCTGCTTCAGCCCACGACCGGCACCGGGCAGCCCACTGGTCGAGGGACCGGGAGCT
>JBKPQA010000052.1:0-3971 GCA_046733835.1 Actinomycetota bacterium | reverse complement strand
CGCCACCCGCCGCTCGTCCATCCCCGCTTCCGCGGCGCACCGCAGCAGGGTGTCGTGGTCGTCGATAACCAGGCCCTCGGCGAAGTGAGCCGAGTACATCCGCTCCAGAGCGGCGTCCTCGAGCGCCGGCCCGCCCATCTCGCGGGCGAGCGCGATGAGGCGGTGCGCGTCGTAGCTGTTCGCCTTGACGGCGTGCGCCATGTCGAAGCGCAGCCCCTCCTGCTCCCCGATCGCAGCGGCCCGAGCCGACATCCTGGCACCGGCCTCCTCGCCCCCGCCGTACTTCTCACCCAGGTAGGTGTTGACCGGCACCGGGCGGCCCTTCGGCATACGGGGGTCGAGCTCGTATGCCCGGTGCCGGACGAGCACCTCGTGCGGCCGCTCCCAGCCATCGATGGCCCGTCGCAGGCGGCGCTTGGCGAGATAGCACCAGGGGCACACGACATCCGCCCAGACGTCGAGGACCACCGCGGGCTCGGGGGCGCCTCGACCGGGCTCGGCTGCGCTCCGAGCAGCGTCGACGTCAGGACTGGTCATCGGATTCATCGTGCCACCGCGTCGGCTGGAGGGCCCGGGCAGCGAACCGGCCCCTCACAGGGGCGGTGAGGGGCCGGAATCGCGGCAGGTGCCGTGGCGTCAGTCAGGTTCTTCTGCGTCGGGGGACGGGGCTCAGAAGCGACCGTAGCTGACGTTGGTCTGCGTCCAGATGACGTGCAGACCCGTGGTCTGACCGGTGCGCGGGGAGTCGTACATCTTGCCGGCGCCGGCGAAGATGCCCACGTGGTAGGCCGGGTAGCCGAAGAAGATCAGGTCACCCGGAACCGGGTTGGAGACCTTGGTCGACGCCGAACGCTGCGCCTCGGCGGTGCGGGGGATGCTCTTGCCCACCTGGCGGTAGACGTAGCTGGTGAAGCCGGAGCAGTCGAACCCGGCTGTCGTCGTGCCGCCGTAGCGGTAGTAGATGCCCGAGAGGCTCGCCGCGATGGCGATGATGCCGCCGGTCGGCGCCGGGGCCGGGTTCGCCGCCGCCGTGGGGGCCGGAGCCGCGGTGCGAGTGGTCGTCCGGGACGCGCGGGTCGTCGTGGCGGCCGGGGGAGGAGCCGGTTGGGCCACCTTGGTGATGGTCAGCGGAGCCGGAGCGGCGTTGGCGGCGGGCTGGGCGGTGAAGCCGACCACGCCGAACGTCGGGGCCACGGCGTTGTCGATCGCCGGCGCGGCGACTGCGACGGTCTGGCCGGCGATCTGCGGCAGCGCCGCGGCCGGAGCGCCAGCCGCTGCCGTGGCGCCGGTGTCGTCGGCGGGGGAGGCCGAAGCGGGGAGGGCGAACGTCGCGACGAGGCCACCAGATGCCACGGCGACCGCCGAGGCCTTCATGGCCGGCTGCGCCGAGCGGGTCGCGATGTCAGCGATTTCGTTCAGGGGGCTGTAATCGGGCGCACGGTGACGACCCACGTGTTGACGAGCCACGGTTGACCTCTCGAACGCCTACGAGGTGAGCTGTCGGGTTCGGGTGGGAGGTTGCGTCGTGGTTCACCCGGTGCCCTTCGTACCGGACCTGTCACCTCACCGCGAACGGCGAAAGAACAGGCCCCGCATACGAAAGGGAACTTCACCCCAAGGACGTCTCTCGACGCCCGGAAGGTTGGTTCCCCCGCTCCTGCCGTGTGTGGTGAGTGCTGACTCCTGGTAAGGCGGCAGGACTAGGCGAACCCCACCAGGACCTCGGCCCAAGGGAGACCGAGTGCCCAGACACTACAACAGCGGCGAACGAAATGTCACGTCGCGGTCACGGACGCGCCATAAAACGTTCATGTGGTTCTCAATCCGTGGATACGACCGGTCAGACGGCGGCGGCGAAGACGTGCGTGGCGACGCCTTCCGGGAGGGACACTCCCGCTGTCTCGTCGGCGCCTTCGCGGACCGCGATGATCCGCTTGTCCTCGCGGCGGACGGCGACCCGCTCCCCCGGCAGCAGGCCGGCCACGGTGAGCAACGAGAGGGCTTCGTGGTCGACCTGGACCGGTTCACCGATCCGACGCACCGATACCAGCCGGGGCTCGTCGCCGGCCAGCTCGACCAGGGTGGAGACGCCCGCCCGGAAGTCCTCGCCGGGTGCCTCGCCGAGCTCGTCGAGGCCGGGGATCGGGTTGCCGTAGGGGGAGTCGTGGTGGTCGGAGAGCAGCGCGAGGATCTTGCGCTCGACTCGCTCGCTCATGACGTGCTCCCAGCGGCACGCCTCGTCGTGGACGAACTCCCACTCCAGCCCGATGACGTCGATGAGCAGGCGCTCGGCGAGCCGGTGTTTGCGCATGACGCGGGTGGCCAAGGTGCGACCGCGCTCGGTGAACTGCAGCTGGCGGTCGTCGGCCAGGTGGATGAGGCCGTCCCGCTCCATCCGGGCGACGGTCTGCGACACGGTGGGACCAGAGTGCCCGAGACGCTCGGCGATGCGCGCCCGCAGCGGCGTGATGCCCTCTTCTTCGAGCTCGAAGATGGTCTTGAGGTACATCTCCGTCGTGTCGATGAGATCCGTCACGGTCCGAATCCTCCCATCTCAGGCTGACGGGCCGCCGCGCGCCAGCGGCCCGCGGGAAACCGGATCGAAGCGCGGAACCCAGGCGCGGAGCCAGCCGGCACCCACCAGGGCGGTGCCACCCATCACCACGGCGGCTACACCGAGCGGGAAGGCCACGGTGATCGCGCTGACCGCGGCCGGTCCGGCCGCATTGCCGAGGTCCGCCATCAACCGCCAGCCACCGAGGAACTGCACCCGTCCCTCGGCCGGCGCAGCGTCGGCGCCCAGGGTCATGACCAGCCCTGCGCCGATCCCGTTGCCGATCCCGAGGACCACGGCGACGGCCGTGAGGGTGCCGAACGAGTGCGCCAGCGGCAGCAGCGCCATGCCGACCGCGAGGACGACCATGCTGGGCAGTGCGACCCAGCTCCGGCCGAACCGGTCCATGACGCCGCCCGCCGGGTAGAAGAGCATCATGTCGACGGCCCCGGCGATGCCGACGACGAGGCTGGTCTGCGCCGCGCTGAGGCCGATCGCATCGGCGAAGAGGGGAACCAGTGCGATCCGGCAGGCCCGGGCCGCTGCGATGAAGAGCACACCGACCCCGAGGGTGCTCAGCGTGCGCCGATGCTCGGCGAGGACGGCGGCCACCGACCGGCGTCGCATACCCCGTCGTCGTTCGTGCCCTGACGCGACATCGCGCACGACGAGGACGCACAGCAACGCCGCGACTGAGGAGACCAGGCCCACTACGTAGGCGCCTCCGACGCCCCAATGGGTCACCGCCAGAGCGCCGACGAACGGGCCGACGAAGACGCCGATCCGGTTGACGCCGCCGAGGGTCGAGAGGGCTCGGGCGCGCATGTGGATGGGAACCGCTTCGGTGAGGTACGCCTGGCGGGCCAGCCCGAAGAGACTCGAGGCCACACCCAGCAGGCTGAGCGAGACGCCGAGGACGACAAGGTTCGGCGCGGTGGCGCAGCCGGCCATGCCGACCGCCTCGATCACGCAGGCGACGACGAGGGCGCGGCGCTCGCCGATCCGCGAGGCCAGCGCGCCGGCCGG
Source organism: Actinomycetota bacterium (assembly GCA_046733835.1). Taxonomy (GTDB): domain Bacteria; phylum Actinomycetota; class Actinomycetes; order Actinomycetales; family Dermatophilaceae; genus Lapillicoccus. The sequence continues at coordinate 391 of JBKPQA010000052.1, read as the reverse complement.
CAGGTCCGCGACCAGCTGGGCGATCCAGATCAGCGACAGCAGCAAGGCGGCCACGCTGACCTCGGCGCCGAGCGCCCGTGCGGACAGGACGACCACGGGCAGGACGGCGCCGGTACCGACGGAGCCGAGGGCGGTCGGTCCGTAGGCGGCGAGCGCGATGCTGCGCAGGCTCCCGACCGGCTCGACCATCTCGTCACTGTAGGGACGCGACACGCCGGGTCCGCAGAGCGGTATCCCGTTGCGCGGCGCCGGTTCTCGGCTTACGGTCCAAGGACACGAGAAAGGAGGTGGTCAGATAGTGCATTCCTATCGGACACGTGAGGTGACTGCGCGGTAGCGCAGCCGTTCCGCTGACCACCTTCGGTCAGCCTGCGGACGCGCGATCGCAATC
>JBKPQA010000051.1:0-6544 GCA_046733835.1 Actinomycetota bacterium | reverse complement strand
AGTCGCTTCAGACCGCCCTGACCACCGGACGCATGCCCTCTCGCCAGCTGGCCGACGCGGCGCTGGTGCTGGTCGGAGGAGTGCTGCTGCTGACCCCCGGGTTCCTCACCGACATCGTCGGGTTCTTCCTCGTCCTGCCCTTCACCCGACCGGCTGCACGCAGGGCGCTGGAGGCGGTCGTCGCCCGGCGCCTGCTCGCTGGGGTGTATGCGCCTGGTGTCGTGCCGACACCGAGCGCGGGCCCCGAAGCCGGGCCGGGGACACGACGAACGGGCAATAACGACGTCATCGAGGGCGAGATCCTCTGACGCCGTGTCCCACTCCACGGGGGCGTTTGGGGACGACGGGTGACGCTGACCTCGCGTGGAGCGAACGTGCGGCGATAGCGGCAACGTCCGCTCCACTGCAAGGCGTCCCCGGCCGAGCGGATGCGCCTGCGCGCCAAATTTCTGTCGTCAGGGGTCTGTGCTGACGGGCTCTTCATCTGCCATCATGTGGAATCGCGATTCCGGAGTGCGGAAACACACCGCACTCCTCGTGCCACTCCAGGAGGACGAATGTCAGCCTCGACTCCCGCTCCCACTCCTGACCTACCGAGCGTGTCCACGGACATCCCGAACGCCTCGCCACGGCTCTACAACGAGGACCTCGCTCCCGCCAAGGACCGCCGGTGGGGCGTCTTCAGCATCTTCAACGTCTGGACGTCGGACGTGCACAGCCTGTTCGGCTACTACCTCGCCGCGAGCCTGTTCCTGTTGTGCGGCAGCTTCTTCCCGTTCATTCTCGCCATCGGCATCGGCTCACTGGTCATCTTCTTCATCATGAACCTCATCGGGTACGCCGGCGTGAAGACCGGAGTGCCCTACCCGGTGCTCGCCCGCTCGTCGTTCGGCGTCTGGGGCGCCAACCTCCCCGCCCTGATCCGCGCCGTCGTCGCCTGCTTCTGGTACGGCGCGCAGACGGCGGCAGCATCCGGTGCCGTCGTCGCGCTGTTGACCCGGAACGACTCGTTTCTCCAGTTTCATCAGACCAGCCACCTGCTCGGCCACTCGACCTTGGAGGTCATCTGCTTCCTCGTCATCTGGGCCCTGCAGCTGCTGATCATCCAGAACGGGATGGAGACCGTCCGTCGGTTCCAGGACTTCTCCGGCCCGGCTGTCTGGGTGATGATGCTCATCCTCGCCATCTGGCTCAACATCAAGGCCGGCGGCTTCTCGTTCAGCCACGACATCCCCGACGACGTCATCCTCGCGAAGACGGCGGACGCCGGCGTCATCGGCCTGCCGGGCTCGTTCACCGCGCTCGCGGCGGCCGCGGCCACGTGGGTCACCTACTTCGCAGCGCTGTACCTCAACTTCTGCGACTTCTCCCGGTTTGCCAAGGACAAGGCCACGGTCCGCAAGGGCAACCTCTGGGGGCTACCGGTCAACCTCATCCTGTTCTCGCTGGTCGCCGGCCTGACCACGGTGGCGGCGTTCCGGGTGTACAACGAGCTACTGCTGCACCCCGAGCAGATCTCGGCCAAGTTCGACAGCTGGTTCCTGGCCCTGCTCGCGGCGGTGACCTTCGCAGTCGCCACGCTCGGCATCAACGTCGTGGCGAACTTCGTCTCGCCGGCGTTCGACTTCTCGAACGTGTTCCCGAGCAGGATCTCGTTCAAGCGCGGCGGCGTCATCGCGGCCCTGATCGCCCTGGTTCTCTACCCGTTCGCTCCCTGGGAGGGCGACGTCGCGGGGTTCGTCAACGCGATCGGCGCCACCATGGGCCCGTTGCTCGGCGTCATCCTCGTCGACTACTACCTCATCGCCCGGCAGCGCTTGGACGTCCCGGAGCTCTATGTCGAGCATGGCGCCTACCGGTTCCTCGGAGGGTGGAACATCAACGCCCTGGTGGCCACGGCGATCGGCGCACTGTTCTCCAGCGTGCTGCCGCACATCGGGTCGATCCTGCCCGCCTGGTGGGGTGTCTACGGTTGGTTCTTCGGGGTCGCGATCGGCGGCCTGGTCTACTTCGGCATGGAGCGCCTGCGGCCGCGGCGCGGCGTTCGGAGTTCCGAGCCCCAACCGGAGCCCGTGGCGGGCTGACTCGCATACCGGCCGCCTGAACCAACCCGAACAGCAGGAGGCCCCGTCCACCGGACGGGGCCTCAGCTTGGTATGGGGGGAGAACTTGTGGGGTGATCAGGCGGTGCGCTTGTTCGTCGGCTTCTCGCCGCGCGACTCGCGCAGCAGGGTCAGGCGCTCCTCGAGGAGCTCCTCGAGCTCAGGGATGGAACGGCGCTCGAGCAGCATGTCCCAGTGGGTCCGGACGTGCTTGGTCTCCTTGGGGCTGGGCTCCGGGCCGTCGAGCAGCTTCGCCTCGTTCCCGCACCGGCACTCCCACACCGGCGGAACCTCGGCCTCGACGCTGAACGGCAGTTCGATCCGGTGGCCCTGCGGGCACACATAGGTGGTGATGCGGCGTTCGCTGGGAACGACGCCGGTCTCCGACTCGAAGCTGAAGGTGCTCAGCCGCGTGCCGCGTAACGTACGGTCAGCCATCTCGATATCCCTCCGACACTCGCGTCGCGCGGTGCTTGTCCCGTGCCCGCCTGCGACCTCTTCGGATCCAACGGTCCTCGCGGATGCGTTGTTCCGGCATTGCCCACGACTTCAGGGAACCGAGACCTGTTTGTGATGCGAATCACAAGAAGGAAGACGACAGCGGCGCGCCGGTGGTTCAGACGACGGCCGGCACCTCGTTCCCGGCCGCCTGGATGCCTTCGCGCATTCGAACCCGGGACAGCAGGACGCCGCCCACAACGAAGAAAAACACCAGGGCGACGATGGCCCACCGGTACGAGTGGGTGAACTGGAAGACGAGCCCGAACGTGAGCGTGCCGAACCAGCTCGTGCCCCGCTCCATCGCCTGGTAGAGGCCGAAGAACTCCGCCTCACGACCTCGCGGAATGAGCTGGCTGTAGAGCGATCGCGAGAGCGCCTGGCTGCCGCCCAGGACCAGGCCGATGAACAGCGCCAGAGCGACGAACAGCGCGAGATTCTTGGCCGGGACGAAGAAGGCGACGACCACGATCGCGGTCCAGATGCCAAGGCTGATGAGAACGGTTCGCCACGCGCCGAGCCGGCCCGCCACCCGACCGAAGAGGATCGACCCACCGAAGGCCACGAACTGGACGAGGAGGAACACTCCGAGGACGGTCGACTGGGAGAACTGCAGCTCCTCGATCCCGTACAGGCTGGAGTTGCCGATGACGGTCTGGATGCCGTCGTTGTAGAAGAGGTAGGCCAGGAGGAACAGCAGCGTCTGCGGGAAGAGGCGCAGCTCTCGGAAGGTGTCGGCCAGCTGGGCGAAGCTGCCGCCGACGACGCCCCGCGTCCGCTCGACGGGCGGCGCCATGGTGCCACCCACGTGGCGCAGGCCCAGCACCGGAATGAGGGTGAACAACGCCCACCACAGTCCCGCGGACAGCAACGAGATGCGGGTCGACGTCGCTCGGTCGAGCCCGAGGTTGGTGTGGAAGATGTCCAGCGCGAAGTTCAGCGCGAGCAGGATCCCGCCGCCGAGATAACCGAAGCCCCAGCCCTTTGATGAAACGCGGTCTCGGTCATCGGGAGACGCGATTCTCACCAGCAGGGAGTCGTAGATGACGAGAGACGACCCGAGGGCGAGGTTGGCGACCATGAGCAGGACGACGCCGAGCTGCCAGTTCGTCCCGGCGACGAAGAACATCGCGGTCGCGGCCAACGCTCCGAGCCACGCGAACCCGGCCAGCATCCGAGTGGGCCGGCGGCTCCGGTCGGCGATCCCGCCGACCACGATGAGGACGAGGACCGAGACGATGGTCGAGACCGTGGCGGTGTAGGCAAAGAGCGAACCGGGCGAGACGGGGATGCCCAGCAGGTTGAGGTTCTGGGTGCACCGCTCACCCGCCGCCAGGTTGGGACACGCGGCGCTCGTGGCGACCGAGGTGAGGTACGGCCCCATCAGGACCGTCGCCGTCGTCGTCACGTACGCGGAGTTGGCCCAGTCGTACCAGTACCAGGCTCGCTGCTCCCGGGTCTCCCGCCCGGGCGGAGAGGGTGCGGTGACGGCGACGTCGTCGGCCATGGGTGGCAGCGTGGCATACCTAGAGCACGAGAACGGGCTCCCCGCGCATCGCGCGGCGGGAGCCCGTTCTTGGAGTCGGTCAGCCCGGGGTCACACGCCCTCGGACACCGGGTAGATCTCGTCCGCGACGAGGCCGTGCGCCTCGCGGTGGACGGTGTTCGCGGCGTCCGTGTCCGGCGCGTCGACGAGGCAGAAGATCTTGCCCTCGGCCTCGTTGACCCAGTACCGCAGGTACTTCACGCCGTAGGGCTCCTGCGTCTGCAGGTCGGCCGCGTGCGCCTTGGCGACGTCGGCGACACCGACAGGGCCGTTCATCGTGTGGACGTCCATGAAGAGGGACATAAGCATTCTCCTGAGGTGATCTCTCTAGCTGTGATCAGCCGGTTTCGGCCTGGCTCAAGGGAACGGCAGCGGGTCAGGTCCCCACATCGGGAGATGTCCCCATGTTGGGGAGAAGCCCGCGTTGGCGGGCCACGGCCGCCGCGGCGGCGCGGTTCGGCTCTCCCAGCTTCCGCAGCACGGACGAGACGTGGTGGTCCACGGTCTTCTCGGACAGGACGAGCCGGTCGGCCAGCTGAGCGTTGCTGAGCCCGTCCGCCAGCAGCGCCAGCACCTCCAGTTCCCGTGCCGTGAGGCCGGCCGGGTTCGACCGCGTCTGCTGCCGAGGCCCTCGGGGGACGACCTGTCCGGCCCGGCGCCGCTCGCGCTGCAACGCCGTGCGCGTCTCGGTGGCGCCGAGAGACGCGAGCAGCTCGGTCCCGGCTCGAGCATCCTCCACCGACTCGGACCGCGCCAGGCAGACCCCCTGCCACCAGGGACAGCCGAGGTCATCCCACGCAGCCGCCGCCCGGCCCCACTCCTGCCCTGCCATCAGCGCGAACGGCGTCGGCCCGTCGGCGCGGGACGGGACCTCGAGGCCGACGGTGCGACGCCACCAGTCCAGCTCGGCGAGCTCCCACGGCAGGAACAGCTCGATCGCAAACTGGCCGAGGTCGGCCAGCTCCTTCGCGCCCGTAGGGATGTCTCCACCGGTCCACGCCGCCTCGGCCCGCGCGAGGGCCACCGGCAGGATCCGCTGAAGCTCTCCGGTACCGGCTGCGAGGTCACGAGCCTGGTCGAGCAGCTCGTATGCGTCGGAGTCACCGGCACGGAGAGCGACCGTGCCGGCGACGACGAGAGCTGGGATGCGGCTGACCGGAGGGGTGTTGGGGTTCCGGGCGACGGTCCGAGCGAGCTCGGCGGCGGCCGCATACCGGCCTTGCTCGAGCATCGATGTGGCGAGCCATCCCGACATGTACATCACCCACGAGTCGAGGTCGCGGTCCGAGCAGTAGGCGATCCCGGCGCGGAGACAGTCCTCGGCCTCGGCAAGTCTGCGGTTCCGGCAGAGACCGGAGCCGAGGTTCGTGTACGCCCGGGCGACGTGCTCGTGGAGGTCCTCGGTGACCGCGATGTCGAGGCTCTGACGCAGTCGGGCGACGCCCTCGACGACGTCCGTTCCGAACAGCAGCGCGGTGCCGACGTTGTTGAGCGCGTGGCTCTCGACTTCGCGGTCCCCGAGAGCCCGGGCCAGGGCGACCGCGCGGTGACCCCATTCCAGGGTCTCGGGAACGCGGCCCGCGAGCATGGCGAGCTGGGACCTGTTGCTCAGGGCCATCCCCAGCTCATGGCCTGGCGAGAGCGGCTCCAGGGTGGCCACGGCCAGATCGCCGTACCGCTCCGCATCCTGGCCGCGACCGAGGAACCACGACAGCCGCGACAGCCAACGTTGCGCGGCGCCGACGGCCTCGGACGACGGGTCGGCTTGTTCGTGGAGCTCGAGCGCCCGACGGCGGGCGAGGAACGCCGGCTCGACCTCGTTGGTGAGGTAGCACTCGTAGGACAGGTGGTCGAACAGCTCAGCGGTACGGGCGCGGTCGAGGACCTCGTGGAACTCCAACGCGAGCCGGTACTTCCGTGCCGCTTCCCGGTGCGCGCCCAGCCGGGCTGAGTTCGTTGCGGCAGCTATGGCGTAGCGGACTGCGTCCTCTCGGCGGCCGCTGCCGGCTGCGTGGTGCGCCAGCCGGTGGTCGTCGGCGCCGCCCAGCCGGACCAGGGTGGCCAGCGCGGTGGCGTGCAGCCGCATACGGAAGGCGTTGGGGAGGTTGGCCTCCACCGCCTCCCGGGCGATCTCGTGACGGAAGGCGAACCCGCCGTCCTGGTCCGCGACGAGCATCCCGTGGCGAACCGCTTCGTCGAAGGCCTCCGCTGGCTGGCGGGCCACCTCGCATACGAGTGGAAGTGACGCCCCGGGGCCGAGGACCGCGGCGGCACCGAGCACGTCGCGCGCCGCCGAGGAGAGGCGACCAACCCGAGCCAGTACCGCGTCGCGTACTGACGAGGGGGCGTCACTCGCGCCAGACGCCAGAACTTCCGTGACGAAGAAGGGGTTGCCGCC
>JBKPQA010000050.1:0-5538 GCA_046733835.1 Actinomycetota bacterium | reverse complement strand
CCGAGGACGAAGTCGGACTCGAGCATCGTCGCGTTGCCGTAGCGGTGCGACGTCTGCAGCCCCACCATGCCCGCGTGAAGCGGGTGGTCGTCCGGGATCGTGCCCCAGCCCATCAGGGTCGGGATAACTGGGACGCCCAGGGTTTCCGCGAGCTCGACCAGCAGCTGGGATGCGTCGGCGTTGATGATGCCGCCGCCGGCGACGATGAGCGGGTGCTCCGCGGCCGTCAGCATGGTGAGGATCTTCTCGGCTTGCGCCCGTGTGGTGGTGGGCTTGGCGACCGGCAGCGGCTCGTAGGTCTCGATGTCGAACTCGATCTCGGCCATCTGCACGTCGATCGGCAGGTCGATGAGCACCGGGCCGGGACGACCGGACCGCATCAGCTGGAACGCCTTCTGAAACGTCCCGGGCACCTGGGCCGGCTCGAGGACGGTGACCGCCCACTTCGAGACGGGTGCGGCGATCGAGGCGATGTCAACCGCCTGGAAATCCTCCTTGTGGAGCTTGGCGACCGGCGCCTGGCCGGTGATGCACAGGATCGGGATCGAGTCCGCCGACGCCGAGTACAGACCCGTGATCATGTCGGTGCCGGCGGGACCGGAGGTTCCGACGCAGATGCCGATATTGCCAGTCTTGGCGCGGGTATAGCCCTCGGCCATGTGTGACGCGGCCTCCACGTGGCGAGCCAGGATGTGCTTGATTCCGCCGTGGTCCTTCATCGCCCGGTAGAAGGGATTGATCGCGGCACCAGGCAGCCCGAAGGCCTGCGTGGCGCCCTCCTTCTCGAGGATCAGGACGGCGGCGTCGACCGTGCGCATACGGGTCACGACTGGCCTCCCTTGCCGGAGAGCCGCTCGACACCGCGCAGCAGACCCGAGTGGTCGAGGCCGCCGTCGCCGTTGACCAGCGCCGACGCCATGAGCTGGGCGACCAAGGCGGCGACCGGCACGACGACACCGGCTTCACGGGCGGCCGACGTGACGATGCCCATGTCCTTGTGGTGCAACGCGATCCGGAACCCAGGCTCGAACGAGCCGCTGAGCATGTTCTGCTTCTTCTGGTTCAGGACCGCGGAACCGGCGAGCCCGCCGCCGAGCACCTCCAGCGCCGACTCGAGGTCCACGTCGTAGGCCTTGAGGAAGGCGACCGCCTCGGCCAGCGCCTGGATGTTGGACGCGACGATGAGCTGGTTGGCCGCCTTCACCGTCTGCCCGGACCCGTTGCCGCCGACGTGGACGACGGTCTTGCCGACGACGTCGAAGAGGGGCTTCGCCGCCTGGAAATCCTGGGCGTCACCGCCGACCATGATCGACAGGGCGGCGTTCTTCGCTCCTGCCTCCCCGCCGGACACCGGAGCGTCCAGAAGCCGGAACCCCCGCTCCTTGGCGGTTTTCGCCAACTCGACGGTCACGTCGGGGCGAATGCTCGAGAAATCGATGACGAGGGTGCCCGGCTTGGCGCTGTCGAAAACGCCGCCCTCGCCCTCGAGGACGTCACGGACGTCGGGGGAGTCGGGGACCATGACGCATACCACGTCGGCGTCTTTGACGGCCTCTTCGAGCGAGCCGGCCCCCTTGCCGCCGGCGGCCTCGAGGTCCTCGTAGTTGGGGTGCCGGTTGAACCCGGTCACCGCGTGCCCGGCCTTGGCCAGGTGGCCCGCCATGGGGTTGCCCATGATGCCGAGCCCGATGAAGGCGACGTTGGTCATGTTGCGAATCTCCTTACCGTCAGTGGGTTGAGCGGCGCTCGCGCGGCAGCCAGGCGAGGCTCTGCTCGGTCGTGGTGGTGGGCTTGTACTCGAGGCCGACGTAGCCCGCGTATCCCGACTTCTCCAGATCGGCCAGCCAGCGGTCCAGCGGGAGGCCGCCCGAACCAGGCTCGCCGCGCCCGGGAGCGTCGGCGATCTGCACGTGGGCCACTCGGTCGGCGTGGCGCGCGATGGCTGCGTCGACGTCGTCCCCGTTGTTGGCCAGGTGGAACAGGTCGCAGAGAAAGCCCACGTTGCCAGCTCCGGTGGCCCGAACCCGGTCGACGACCGCGACCGCGTCGTCCGCGGTGCGGAGCGGGTACGGCTTCGGGCCGCTCACCGGTTCGACGAGAACGGTGGCCCCGAGGCGGTCGGCGGCCTTGGCCGCATACGCAAGACTCTCGGTGCCCACTTCGTCCTGCTCCTGCGGCGTCGCCTCGTCGACCCGATTGCCGTACAAGGCATTGAACGCCTTGGTGCCGAGCCGCTCGCCGATACCGAGGGTCACATCGACGTTGTCCCGGAACTGCGAGGACCGGGCCGGGATGGACAGGACGCCACAGTCCGGACCCGCGAGGTCGCCGGCGAAGAAGTTGAGCCCGGCGAGCTGGACGCCGGCGTCCTGTACGGCGGAGACGAAGGCGTCCACGTCGGTGTCGCCGGGGACCGGCTGATCCGGCCAGGGCCACCAGAACTCGACGGTGTCGAAGCCGGCCGCCTCGGCCGCGGCCGGCCGCTGGAGGAGCGGGATCTCGGTGAAGAGGATCGAGCAGTTCGCGAGATAGCGCAGGTCAGACATCACTAGCTTTCCGGTAGCAGGAAGAGTTCTCGTGGGTTGAATCAATGCATCAGCAGAAGCCGGCCACGCCCACCCACGCCGCGTCGGCGGAGGCGGCCCCCTTGCGCTGGATCGTCGCCTCGATGAGGCCGTAAGGGCGGTCGGCGGCGTAGAACACCTCGCCGGGGTTCTCCAAGCCGCAGAAGGACAAGTCCGAGAGGAAGTGGTGCTTGTTGGGGCACGAGAACTTGATCTCGTCGATCTGCGGGTGCTTCTCAATCACCGCCGCCGCCATGTCGTAGAGATCCTGCTGCAAGGCGTTGGAGTAGCCCTGGGAGAACTCGCTCAGGATGGTCTGCTTCACGCTCTCGTAGAGAGCGTTGTAGTCGACGTCGGTGCTGTTGTACCGCCATTTGGTGGAGATGTCGGTGGCGAGGATCCGGTCGGTCGTCTCCTGCAATGTCGTGTACTTGTCCTTCGGGTAGCCGACGAAGCCGGACTCGGTGGTCTTCATGACCGTCAACCCGTAGAAGCCCGAGAGCATCGTGTCGGTGTCACCGTCACGGACGAGCACCGCGGTCCGGACCTCCGGAGAAGCCCGGTAGAACGCGTGGTCGTGGTCGTTGATCCGGGTCCAGCCGAAGAGGTCGGTCGCCCAGCGACCACCGGTCACCCAGTCGAACTCGCCGGTGAAATGGTCGGCGAGCCGCAGCAGGAACTGCTCCGGTGAGGGAACGCCGTCCTTGGCGAAGGCGAAGATCGTGTTCTTCTGCGTGTCCGTGGCGACGACGTGGGAGTTGTCGCCCTTGGTGTGCGCGGCCTCGAAGTCGCCGCGCAGCTGCGAGGTGACGTTGAGGTCGACGACCTCATGGCGGTCAGTGTCACGGACGACCCGGACGACCCGGTTCTCGGCCTTGCCGTACTGGTTGGCGGTGAGGATCACGTCGGTCATGGGAAACGCCTTTCGTGGGTGGGGTTGGGCGGACTGGGCGCGCGGAGTGCTCAGCTGCCTCGGTACGTGGTGTAGGAGTACGGGCTCAACAGCAGAGGGATGTGGTAATGCGCTTGGTCGGCGGCGGCCGTGAACAGCACCGACACCTGCGGGTGGAAGGACTCCACTCGTCGCCCGGCGAAGTAGTCACCGGACCCGAACGTCACCTGGTACACCCCAGGATCGAGGCGCTCGGGGCCGAGCTCCCTGACTCGGCCGTCGGCGTCGGTGCGGGACTCCGCAATCGTGGAGCCCGCGACGTCGGCCAGCCGGACCGAGACGCCCGCGGCGGGGACCCCCGCGGCGGCGTCCAGCACATGGGCGGAGATGTAGCTCACCGGTCGCCCTCCGACGGCCCCCCGCCCGGGGGATGGCCCTCCGCCGAGGCCGGCTGACCGGCGCTCTCGTCGACGTGGTGACCGGCCGTGGCGTACTCGTCGGCTCCGGTGACTGCTTGCCCCTCGAGGTGCCGACCATGGGCCGCGGGGCCAGCCGGGTCGAGACGCGCCTCGTCGGCTTCAGAGATGGCGGCCGGCGGCGGTCCTTCGGCGAAGATGGGTCCCTCCGCCTCCTCCTGGCGACCGACGATGTTGAAGACGAGATTGAGCAGGACGGCGGTGATGGCGGCGGCGGTGATGCCGGAGTCGAAGATCACCTGGAACCACTCGGGGAACTTGTCGTAGAACGTCGGCACGGCGATGGGAATGATGCCCATGGCCAGCGAGAACGCGACAATGACGAGGTTGGCGTTGCCGGAGAAGTCGACCTTGCTGAGCGTGCGGATGCCGCTCGCGGCCACCGTCCCGAAGAGGGCCAGCCCGGCGCCGCCGAGCACGGGCAGCGGCACGAGGGCGACCAGGGCACCGAGGACGGGGAACAGGCCGAGGAAGACCAGGATGCCTCCGCCGACGGCGACGACGAACCGGCTCTTGATGCCGGTGATGGCGACCAGGCCGACGTTCTGCGCGAAGGCGCTGACCGAGAAGCCGTTGAGGAGGCTGGCCACCGCGGTGGACAGCATGTCGGCCCGCAGACCGTTGGTGACGGTCTGCCGGTCGGCGGGCTTGTCGATGACCTGGCCGATGGCGAGGATGTCGGCCGTCGTCTCCGTCATGATCACGAGCATCACGATGAACATGGAGACGATCGCCCCGATGGCGAAGGTCGGCAGGCCGAAGTGGAACGGTAGCGTCAGTTGGACGATGTTCGCGTCGGCGATCCGGCTGAAGTTGGTCAACCCGAAGGGGATGGCGACGATCGTGCCGAGCACCAGGCCCAGGAGAATGGCGACCCGACCGAAGGCCCCGGGCAGGAAGCGGTAGATCAGCACGATCAACGCCATGGTGATGGCGGCGACCGCGATGTTCTTCAAGTCGCCAAAGGTCGGGGTGCCTGGCGTGCCGCCGCCGGCCCACCGGATTGCCACCGGTAGCAACGAGATCCCGATGACCGTGATCACCACGCCCGTCACCACCTCCGGGAAGAAGCGCAGCAGCCGGGTGAAGACCGGCGCGATGAGCAGGCCAAGCAGGCCGGCGACCAGCAGGGCGCCGAAGACGGCCCGCAGCCCGTCGACGCCGCCTTGTGCGGTGCCGACCGCAAGGATGGTCGAGACGGCGGCGAACGAGGTGCCCTGGACGATGGGCTGCCGGGCGCCGAACTTCCATACCCCGATGGTCTGCAGCAGCGTGGCCAGCCCGGAGATGAACAGGCCCGCGGAGACGAGGTAGGTGATCTCGGGTCCACTGAGCTTCAGCGCGGTCCCCACGATGAGCGGCACGGCGACCACACCGGCATACATGCTGAGGACGTGCTGCAAGCCATAGGTGAACATCTGCCCGAATGGCAGTACTTCATCGACCGGGTGCTTCTCGGTCGTGCTTACGGGGACGCTGGTCATCTTTGACCTCCGTGGGTTCGGTGTCGGCTCGGACGAGCCGCGGTCGAGGACGGTGCGAACGGGTCAGCCGACGCGTCGGCGGGCGAGCTGGGCAAGACGGGGAGTTTCGACGCCGATGTCGG
>JBKPQA010000049.1:0-6206 GCA_046733835.1 Actinomycetota bacterium | reverse complement strand
AGGGTAGAGACCCGCCGGTATGCGTCGCGACCGTTCCCGCGCAGCAACCTGCGAGCACTGGTGGCGATCGACCGCGGCAGTGTGTGGCGGTCGGCCCCGCTGCGCCGCGGCCTGGTGCTCCTCAGCCTGCTGCCCGTGGTGGTGGCGTTCGCGGGCCGGCTGGACTGGCTGATGGTCCCGGTGCTGCCCGGTCTCGTCGCCTCCGGCGGCGCCCTGCTGTTCGGCGTCAACGCCTGGGCCCTCGATGCGCGCGGAGCCGTGTGGCGGGAGAGTCTGCCGGTCCCGCCGGTCACCTCGCTCGTCGCGCGGGCCTGGGTCCTCGTGGAGGTGCTGATGACCGCGTCGGTCGCGACCCTGGTCATCTGCGGCTGGCGGGCGGGACCGCCGACTTCGGCGGAGCTCAGCGCCGCCGTGTGCGCCACCGCGACCATCGCGCTGCGCACCGTGGCCTCCGGGCTGCGGTGGTCGGTGAGACGGCCGTTCAGTGTCGATCTGCGCAGCGTCCGCGCCACGCCGGCGCCGCCACTGGTCATGGTGGCCTACTCCGCGCGCCTGGCGGTGGCGGCGACCCTGACCGGCTTGGTGTTCTCGGTGGTGGGGCGGCTGTTCTCCTGGTGGGTGTCCGTCGGGGTGGCCGTCCTGCTGTGCGCCACGTCGGTGGTCAGCCTCTGGTGGACGGCCCGCCTGTGGAGCCGGGCCGACGTGCGTTCCAACGTCGTGGAGACCGTCGCCACCGTCTGACCGGCGATTCGGGCGGAGGCCCTCGGACTTCTAAACTGGACGGATGCCGTCGACCAGCACTCGCGGGGCTTCTGTGTGGGCCGCGCTCGAGCCGTTGTTGGAGCAGGTCGGCAAGCCGATCCAGTACGTCGGCGGCGAGCTGAACTCCACCGTCAAGGACTGGGACTGTGGCGGCGACTCGACGGTGCGGTGGGCGCTGATGTACCCCGACGCATACGAGGTCGGGCTGCCCAACCAGGGCGTCATGATCCTCTACGAGGTCATCAACGAACGGACCGACGCGCTCGCCGAACGTACGTATGCGGTGTGGCCGGACCTCGAGGAGCTCATGCGGTCCTCCGGCGTGCCTCAGTTCACGGTGGACAGCCACCGGGCTGTGCGCGACTTCGACCTGCTCGGCGTCTCGTTCTCGACCGAGCTCGGCTACACCAACCTGCTCACCGCGCTGGACCTGGCCGGCATACCGCTGCACGCCGCCGACCGCGGTGAGAACGACCCGATCGTTCTCGCCGGCGGGCACGCGGCCTTCAACCCCGAGCCGATCGCGGACTTCGTCGACGCGGCGGTCATCGGCGACGGCGAGCAGGCCGTACTGACGATCACCGATCTCGTCGCGGCCTGGAAGGCCGCTGGCCGTCCCGGCGGCCGACAAGAGCTGCTGCTGCGGCTGGCCCGGACCGGTGGCGTCTACGTACCGGCGTTCTACGACGTCTCGTACCTGCCCGACGGGCGGATCCAACGCGTCGCCCCTCGGGCCGGACTGCATGGCGTGCCCTGGCGGGTGTCGAAGCACACGGTGATGGACCTGGATGCGTGGCCCTACCCGAAGCAGCCGCTCGTCCCGCTCGCCGAGTCGGTCCACGAGCGGATGTCCGTCGAGATCTTCCGTGGCTGTACCCGCGGCTGCCGGTTCTGCCAGGCGGGGATGATCACCCGCCCCGTGCGCGAGCGGTCGATCACGGGCATCGGCGAAATGGTCGAACAGGGTTTGGCCGTAACGGGTTTCGAGGAGGTCGGCCTGCTCTCCCTGTCATCAGCCGACCACTCGGAGATCGCGGACATCACGCGCGGTCTGGCCGATCGCTACGAGGGCACGCAGATCGGGTTGTCGCTGCCGTCGACGCGGGTTGACGCGTTCAACATCGACCTGGCCAACGAGCTGACCCGCAACGGCCGCCGGTCCGGCCTGACCTTCGCCCCGGAGGGCGGCTCCGAGCGGATCCGCAAGGTCATCAACAAGATGGTGACGGAGGACGACCTCATCGCCACGGTCACGGCCGCCTACGGCGCCGGGTGGCGGCAGGTGAAGCTCTACTTCATGTGCGGTCTCCCGACGGAGACCGACGAGGACGTCCTCCAGATCGCCGACCTGGCCAAGCGGGTCATCGAGACGGGGCGTCAGGTCTCCGGGCGGCGAGACATCCGCTGCACCGTCTCGATCGGCGGGTTCGTGCCGAAACCGCATACGCCGTTCCAGTGGGTTGGGCAGCTGGGGGCGTCGGAGACCGACGCCAGACTGGCCAAGCTGCGTGCAGCGATTCGGTCCGACCGCCGGTATGCGTCCTCGATCGGGTTCCGGTACCACGACGGCCAGCCGGGGATCGTCGAAGGCCTCCTGTCCCGCGGCGACCGCCGGGTCGGCCCGGTCATCGAGGCGGTATGGCGCGACGGCGGCCGGTTCGACGGCTGGAGCGAGCACTTCTCGTACGAGCGCTGGATGCGGTGCGCTTCGGAGGCGCTCGCTGGTGAACCGGTCGACGTGGCCTGGTACACCACCCGGGAGCGCGACCAGTCCGAGGTGCTGCCGTGGGACCACCTGGACTCGGGCCTCGACAAGGAGTGGCTCTGGGAGGACTGGCAGGACGCCCTGGACGAGACCGAGGTCGACGACTGCCGGTGGACGCCGTGCTTCGACTGTGGGGTGTGCCCCCAGATGGGGACGGAGATCGAGATCGGGCCGACCGGCAAGACCCTGCTGCCGTTGACGGTGCTCGGGAGCGGGCGCGCGGCGCTGGCGGAGACGCGCTGAGTACAGAATTGGTAGAAGTCTTACAACGCCGTGGCCGGGGTGACGTGGCGCTCAGTACAGACGAAATCATGGCGCTGACCCGCCACTGATGAACGGGGTCGCGACGCTCGTCGAGAGCAACGTGATCCTCGACGTCTTTACGCAGGATGACCGGTGTGTGAATGGTCTTCTGAAGCGCTCGCCGGCGCATCCCATCGCGGGCCGCTGGTGATCAACCCGATCATCTACGCGGAAGTGTCCGTGCGACTCACAAAGATCGAGGACCTCGAGGACGCACTGAGTCCCGTGACTTTTCGACGCGACATGCTTCCCTGGGACGCGGCGTTCTTCGCTGCCAAGGCGTTTGTTGCTTTACCCGAGCGCGGGGGGCGACGCGCGATGATGTTGCCCTACTTCTTCGTGGGCGCACACGCCGCCGTCGGGCGATTCGTGCTCTTGACCCGGGACGCCGCGCGATATGGGACCGACTTCCATCCGTCACCCTGGCCGCGCCCTAGTGGCTTCAGACCTTGGGCCCGCCGGTTGAATCGGGGTCAGATGGGGTGGCCGAGGTGGGCCAGCGCCTGGCGGAGGAGAACGCCGTGGCCATTGCCCATGTCGCCCAACGCCGCGAGTGCGGCCGCCTCGTCGGGCGTGACCCACGCCAGATCGAGCGCGTCGTGCTGCGGCGAGCAGTCGCCCATGACCGGCACGACGAACGCGAGCGCCACAGCGTGCTGGCGGGGGTCGTGGAACGGCGTGACGCCCGGGGTCGGGAAGTACTCCGCCACCGTAAACGGCTGCGGCGACAGCGGGATCCGAGGCATGGCCAACGGGCCGAGGTCCTTCTCGATGTGCCGGATCAGAGCGTCCCGGATCCGCTCGTGGTAGAGCACCCGCCCCGAGACGAGCTCCCGGTCGATGGTCCCCTCCGACGAGGCGCGCAACAACAGCCCGATCGTCGTAACGACGCCCCGCTCGTCCACCCGCACGGGGACCGCCTCGACGTAGATGATCGGTAGCCGCTCCCGCGCGTCACGCAGCTGCTCACGGGTCAGCCAGCCGGCCGCGACCTCCGTCTCCGTCATGCCACGGTTCTACCAGTCCTCCGGAAAACCAGTGGCCGGTCGCCGGTAGACTGGGGGCACAGGCGTTCGAGCCGTCATCAGCGGCGAGCCTCCGGAAGAACAGAGCGCAGGCTCCTACTAGACCCGGACGGGTGGGCCCGTCACAGCCTTCGGCCAGAGCGGTCGTGTGCGTCCAGCGTGCGGCAAGCGGGGTGGTACCGCGGCGGCGACGTCGTCCTCGCAGACAGACAGATCACTGCCCGACCACTCGCATACCGACCCGCAGGAGCCGACTCACCGATGAGCGAGCGTTCGCCGCAGACTCCGGGCGCCGAGGCGCCGCACACTCCGGGCGCCCAGGCGCCGTACCCGCACGTCCCCTCTAGTCCCCGCTTTCCCGAGATAGAGGAGCGGGTCCTGAAGTACTGGGACGAGGACGGCACCTTTCTCGCGTCGGTCGAGAACCGCGACGCGGGCGAGAACGGCTCCAACGAGTTCGTCTTCTACGACGGGCCGCCGTTCGCCAACGGTCTACCGCACTACGGCCACCTGCTCACCGGGTATGTCAAGGACATCGTCCCGCGGTACATGACGATGCGGGGCCGCCGGGTGGAGCGCCGGTTCGGCTGGGACACCCACGGCCTGCCGGCCGAGCTGGAGGCGATGAGCCAGCTGGGAATCAAGACCAAGGAGGAGATCCTCGAGCTCGGCATCGAGACGTTCAACGCCAAGTGCCGGGAGTCGGTGCTGCGCTACACCGACGAGTGGCAGGCGTACGTCCGGCGGCAGGCCCGCTGGGTCGACTTCGACCACGACTACAAGACGCTCGACCCCGACTACATGGAGTCGGTGATGTGGGCGTTCAAGCAGCTCTACGACAAGGGCCTGGTCTACGAAGGCTTCAGGGTCCTCCCGTACTGCTGGAACGACCAGACCCCGCTGTCCAACCACGAGCTGCGGATGGACGAGGACGTCTACCAGAACCGGCAGGACCCGGCCGTCACCGTCGGGCTGCGGCTCGAGACCGGCGAGCTGGCCCTGGTCTGGACGACGACGCCGTGGACCCTTCCGGCGAATCTCGGGATCATGGTCGGCCCCGACATCGACTACGTCGTCGTCGAGTCCGACGTCACCGGCACGACCGAGCGGTACGTCATCGGGGAGGCGCGGCTCGCCGCATACGCCAAGGACCTCTTCCCGGACCGCGACGACCCGCAGGAGCATGTCGTCGAGCGGCTCAAGGGCACCGACCTGCTCGGCCGGAGGTTCACGCCGCCGTTCGACTACTACCTCGGCCACCCGCGCGCCCATCACGTCTTCCCAGCGGAGTTCGTCACCACCGAGGACGGCACCGGGCTGGTCCACACGGCCGGCGCCTTCGGTGAGGAGGACAAGATCGTCACCGACGCGGCCGGCATCGAACCGGTCGTGCCGGTGGGTCCGGACGGCCGGTTCCTGTACCCGGTCACCGACTACGAGGGCATGCTCGTCTTCGACGCCAACCTGCCGATCATCGACCACCTCAAGGCCCGCGCCCGCGGCGAGGGCGATACCGGGGCGGTGACCGAGGGGACGGTGCTACTGCGCCGCGAGAGCTACGACCACGCGTACCCGCACTGCTGGCGGTGCCGTGAACCGCTGATCTACATGGCGGTGTCGAGCTGGTTCGTCGAGGTGACGAAGATCAAGCAGCGAATGCTCGAGCTCAACGAGGAGATCTCCTGGACGCCCGGGCACATCAAGCACGGACAGTTCGGCAAGTGGCTGGAGAACGCACGCGACTGGTCGATCACGCGAAACCGGTTCTGGGGCAGTCCAGTTCCGGTGTGGAAGTCCGACGACGCGCGGTACCCGAGGATCGACGTCTACGGGTCGTTCGAGGAGCTCGAGCGCGACTTCGGGGAGCTTGCGACCCGAAGCGACGAGCGCAGCGGCGTGAAGGTCACCGACGTGCACCGGCCCTACGTCGACCGGCTCACCCGCCCCAACCCTGACGACCCCACGGGCCAGTCGACGATGCGGCGGGTGGAGGACGTCCTCGACGTCTGGTTCGACTCCGGCTCGATGTCGTTCGCCCAGGTGCACTACCCGTTCGAGAACCGCGACTGGTTCGAGCACCACTTCCCTGGCGACTTCATCGTGGAGTACATCGGCCAGACCCGCGGCTGGTTCTACACGCTGCACATCCTCGCCACGGCGCTGTTCGACCGCCCGGCCTTCTCGTCGTGCGTGTCGCACGGGATCGTCCTCGGTTCGGACGGCCAGAAGATGAGCAAGTCGCTGCGGAACTACCCGGACGTCAGCGAGGTGTTCGACCGCGACGGGGCCGACGCCATGCGGTGGTTCCTCATGTCGTCGCCGATCCTGCGCGGCAACGACCTCATCGTCAC
>JBKPQA010000048.1:0-4929 GCA_046733835.1 Actinomycetota bacterium | reverse complement strand
GTTGCTGAAGTTATCGACGACGACCACCTGGTGCCCGGCTGCCGTAAGATGCACCACGGTATGTGAGCCGATGTACCCGGCCCCGCCGCTGACCAGTACGCGCATGCGCACACCGTATGCCGATGCATACGGTGTGACGGGAACGCTCAGGCGCAGGTCGGCGTTGAGTGGCCGGCCGAAATGACCGGACAGGTCCGATGCGGCTATCGTCGCATCGGGAGGATGGACAGACGTGGGTAGACACAGTGCGCAGCGGCGTTCGCCTCTGCCGCTCGTCCTCGGGTTCGTCGCCGTGCTCGCGATCGCGGCTGCGGCGTTCTTCGGGTTCCGCATTCTGACGAGCAACGACAGTCCGAGCCAGGCGTCCCCGCTCCCGGCGACGACGGCGTCGAGCAGCGGGACCCCGACGACCACCCCGAGCACGACGACGACGACAACGGCCACGGCAACGGCGACGGCGACGGTTTCGGCCGAGTTCGCCGCCGTCCAAAAGGCGCTCCAGGAGTGCATGGCGCGCGAGGGCGCCGCCCAGGCCCTGGTCGACGCCGCGTCCCGGGGCGCCCAGCACTGGAGCGACCATGTCCAGGGCCAGACCGACATCAACTCCGGCGCGCGAACCCTTCTCGACGTCAAGACCAACACGTGGGCTCCGACTCGCAAGGCCGGCCCGGACGACGTCGCCGCGTTCCAGTCAGCTCTCGCCAACTACACCGGCGTGAGTGGATGCCAGAACGTGAGCGCCATGTCAGCACCGGGTGAGCTGAAGCCCAAGCTGGACGCCTGTGCGGCACACCAAGCGGCCCTCGACAAGTACGTCGAGGCGTCCAAGGCCGTCATCGGCGACTGGCAGGCCCACCTCGGTGAGATGGCCGACCACGCCGAGGGGCACATCAACAGCCTCCAGGCCCAGGAGAACTGGCTGAAGCGTTGGCGTGAGGCGCCCGCGCACCTCGACCCGTACAAGGCGGCCGCCGCGGAGCTCGCCGCCGCTCCCGCCTGCACCGCCGCCTGAGCCCCGGGCACCAACGCGCTGGGGCCCCTTGGAGCCCCCGAGTGGAAGTCTCACATCACCCGCTGTCGTGAGACTTCAGGATCGGCGACGCTCGCTCACTTCGGCCGTTCGTCGACTACCCGCCGCGCCTTGCCGACCGAGCGCTCGATGCCACCGGGATCGCGCACCTCGACCCGAGCCGTCGTGCCGATCCGGTCCTTGATCCGGGAAACCAGCCGCTCCGCCACCTCCGCCTTGTCGGCCTCCGCGAGGACCTCGTGGCTCTCGACCAGTACGGTCAGCTCGTCGAGCCGGCCCGGCCTGGTGAGTACGCACTGGAAGTAGGGCGCCAGCACCGATTCCGTGAGGACCAGCTCCTCGACCTGGGTGGGGAAGACGTTCACACCGCGCACGATCATCATGTCGTCGGAGCGGCCGGTGATCTTCTCCATCCGCCGGAACGCGGGGTATGCGGTCCCGGGCAGCAACCGGGTCAGGTCACGGGTGCGGTACCGCAGCACGGGCATGGCCTGCTTGGTCAGGCTCGTGAACACCAGCTCGCCGCGCTCGCCGTCCGCAACCGGCTCGCCGGTAATGGCATCGACGATCTCCGGATAGAAGTGGTCCTCCCAGACGTGCAAGCCGTCCTTGGTCTCGACCGCCTCTTGTGCGACGCCAGGTCCGATGACCTCGGATAGCCCGTAAATGTCGACGGCGTCCATCGCGGTCCGCTCCTCGACCTCGCGGCGCATGGACTCGGTCCACGGCTCGGCGCCGAAAATGCCGACTCGCAGCGATGACGCCCTCGGATCCAGCCCCTGCCGCTCCATCTCGTCGAGGATGCTGAGGAAGTAGCTCGGCGTCACCATGATGACCCGGGGCTCGAAGTCCCGGATGAGCTGCACCTGCCGCTCCGTCATCCCGCCGGACACCGGGACGACAGTGCAGCCGAGTCGCTCGGCGCCGTAGTGCGCGCCCAAGCCGCCGGTGAAGAGCCCATACCCGTATGCGACGTGGACGACGTCGCCAGGCCGGCCACCGGCGGCGTGGATGGAGCGGGCCATGACTTCCGACCACACGTCCAGGTCGGAGCGGGTGTACCCGACCACGGTGGGTCGCCCGGTCGTTCCACTGCTGGCGTGCACGCGCACCACGTCGGACCGTGGCACGGCGAACATCCCGAACGGATAGTTGGCGCGAAGGTCGTCCTTGGTCGTGAACGGAAGTCGCGCGAGGTCGTCCAGAGACCGAATGTCGGTGGGTCGCACGCCCAGCGCGTCGAGCGCCTGCCGGTAGTGCGGCACCGACGCATACGCTGCCTGGACGGTCTCCCGCAGGCGCGCGGTCTGCTCCGTCCGGAGGCGGTCGACGCTCCATGAACGCAAATCGTCGTACCTGGTGTCGTCGCTTGTTCTGTCGGCAAGGACCACGGCGCGATGTTATGACGTCGGGACCTGACCGGGTGCGCCGCGACGGCGACCGCGTGCCATGATGCCGCCTGAGTGTCGGGTAAGTGCCGGCCCCGAACCAGGAGAACGACTCTCGTGACTTCCCGCTTTGCCTTCCGTCCGCTTGTCGTTGTCGCTGCCGCAGCGGCCCTCGGCCTGGCCGCCTGCAGCTCCGGCTCGTCCGGAGGTTCGAGCGGAGGGGCTGGTGGGGGCTCAGGCGCGACCACCGGCGCCGCCGAAGCCTCCAGTGTCCGACTCATCTCGCCGGGCAAGCTCACGGTGTGCACGCACCTGCCGTACGCGCCCTTCCAGTCCAACGACGACACGGGCAAGACGGTCGGTTTCGACGTGGACATGATGGATCTCGTTGCCAAGAAGATCGGGGTTGAGCAGGCCATCGTCGACACGCCCTTCGAGGGCATCAAGTCGGGTCAGGACCTGTCCACCGGCAAGTGCGACATCGCCGCCGCAGGCATGACGATCACCCCTGAGCGTCAGAAGGCAATCCTCTTCTCGATGCCGTACTTCGACGCGACGCAGGCGCTACTGGTCAAGAGCGACTCGAGCGTCGCCACCCTGGCGGACCTCAAGGGCAAGAAACTGGGGGCCCAGGCCGCGACCACCGGTCTCGACTACGCCAACTCCAAGAAGGCGGAGAACGGTTACGAGATCGTCGAGTTCCAGGACCTGGCTACCGAGACCCAGGCCCTCACCACCGGGCAGATCGACGCCGCAATCAACGACCTGCCGGTCTGGAGCGAGGCGATCAAGGAGAACAAGGGGGCGACCAAGATCGCTACCCAGTTCGACACGGGTGAGCAGTACGGCTTCGGGATGAAGCTCGGTAACGACCTGCTCAAGAAGGTCGTCGACGACGTCATCACCAAGGCGAAGAGCGACGGCACGTACGCCAGCCTCTACACCAAGTGGATCGGTCAGGCGCCTCCGAAGTAGCCCTCAGGGGCCTATGTTCGAGCTGACTTCTCAAAAGGAAGGGGCTCGCCATGGCCCTCGACACTGCGGCCCCTCCGGAGACCGGCCGGAGGGGGCTGACCCGGCGCCAGCGGGCTCGGTTGACCCGTGGCGCGCAGTATGCCGTCGGAATCCTTGTCGTCCTGTTCCTCGCGTTCCGGACGGACTGGGCGCAGTTCAGCCAGGCTTTCCTGCGGGTGGACATCCTCCAGCGGATGTGGCCCGCGGTCATCACGACCGGCTTGAAGAACACCCTCATCTACACGGCGTTGGCCTTCGTGTTCGGGTTGGCGCTGGGGCTGCTCATCGCGCTGATGAAGCTCTCGTCGATCGGCCCGTACCGATGGTTCGCCAACGCCTATGTGGAGCTGTTCCGCGGCCTGCCGGCCCTGGTCGTCCTGTTCATGGTGGCGTATGGCATCCCCAACGCGTTTCCCGGCTTCCACTTCCCCGGGGACATCTACGGCGAGGTCATGGTCGGGTTGGGGCTGACCGCCGCTGCTTACATGGCGGAGACGATCCGGGCCGGCATCCAGGCCGTCCCCCGGGGCCAGGTGGAGGCGGCCCGCACGCTGGGGATGAGCTCCGGGCGGACGACCTTCAGCATCGTCCTGCCCCAGGCCTTCCGCATCGTTATCCCGCCGCTGACTAACGAGATCATCCTGTTGGTCAAGGACTCGTCCCTGGTGTATGTGCTCGGGGTGACCTTTGCGCAGTACGAGCTCACCAAGTTCAGCCAGGACTTCCTCAACCGCACCGTGAACCCCACACCGCTCATCGTCGGGGCCTTGTGTTACCTCATCATCACCCTCCCGCTGTCGAGCCTCGTCCGGGCGCTCGAGAAGCGCTTCGCGAAGGCTCGGTGACGACGATGCCCAAGATCCCGGACACACCGGGTACGCCGACGGACGTCGAGCTGCCGGCCATCTCGATCCAAAACCTGTCCAAGTCGTTCGGAACCAACGAGGTCCTCAAGGACATCAGCCTCGACGTCGCCACCGGCGAGGTGGTCTGCGTCATCGGCCCGTCGGGGTCGGGCAAGTCCACGCTGCTGCGCTGTGTGAACCTGCTCGAGACCCCGACGTCAGGAGCGGTCCACGTCGGCGCTGACGAGATGACCGACCCCGACGTCGACATCGACCGGGTGCGCCGGCGGATCGGGATGGTGTTCCAGTCGTTCAACCTCTTCCCGCACCTCACCGTGCTGCAGAACCTCACCGTCGCGCAGACCAAGGTCCTGCGCCGGAGCAAGGCCGAGGCCGAGAAGGTGGCTCGTCACAACCTCGAGCGGGTCGGCATGTCCCACAAGGATGACGCCTTCCCCGCGCAGCTGTCCGGCGGGCAGCAGCAACGAGTCGCCATCGCGCGCTCGCTGTCGATGGACCCCGAGCTGATGCTCTTCGACGAGCCCACCTCGGCCCTCGACCCGGAGCTGGTCGGCGAGGTCCTCGCCGTCATGAAGTCCCTGGCGGCCGAGGGGATGACGATGATGATCGTTACCCACGAGATGGCGTTCGC
>JBKPQA010000047.1:0-3930 GCA_046733835.1 Actinomycetota bacterium | reverse complement strand
CGGTGGCGGCGACGACGACGAGCGCGGCAATCCCATCGCCCTTCTCCTCCTGTCGCTGCTGGCCCCGTTCGCGGCCACGGTGATCCAGCTGGCCATCAGCCGGACTCGCGAGTACGACGCGGACGAGGACGGTGCCGCGCTCACCGGGGACCCGCTGGCCCTCGCGTCGGCGTTGCGGAAGCTAGAGGTCGGCGTGGCGCGGGCCCCGCTGGCGCCGCAACAGCAGATCGTCAACGCCAGCCACATGATGATCGCCAACCCGTTCCGGGCTCAGGACGTCTCGAGGCTTTTCTCCACGCACCCGCCCATGGCCGAGCGAATCGCGCGGCTCGAGTCGATGGCCACCGGCTACCTGGAGCGCTGAAAGCACTTCACGAAGTTCTGCGCTCCCCTCCGATACTTCGCGGGGACCCCGACTATGGGCGGCGAGGGGGCGGAATCTCACCGGACCCGCGGACGACAAGCGTCGGCACGGACAGGATCCGACGTGGCGGTGACGTGTCACCCTCGATCCGGCTGAACAGCAGCTCGGCCGCGCGGCGCCCGATCTCGCGCACGTTCTGACGGATGACGGTCAGCGACGGCGTCATGAGGTCGGCCAAGGGAAAGTCGTCGAACCCCACGAGGGCAACCTGCTGGGAGAGCCCCAGCTCGCGGAGGGCCCGGATGGCGCCCACGCTGAGAATGTTGCGGCAGGCGAAGACCGCCGTCGGCGGGTCGGCCAGGGCCATCATCGCGGTGAGGGCGTCCTTGGCCTCCTCGGTCGTCCGCAGCCCCGTCACGACCAGCGCAGGATCCGGCTTAAGGCCATTTGCCTTGAGTGCGGCCTGGTAGCCGCGCAGCCGGGCGGCCGCAGTGGGGATCGTGGTGAGGTCGACGAGGGCCGCGATCCGCGTGTGCCCGAAGCTCACTAGGTGCGCTACCGCCTCTTTCGCGCCACGGCGGTTGTCGACGAGGACGCTGTCCGACTCGATCCCGCGCGGGGGACGGTCGACGAAGACCGTGGGCAGTCCGGCGCGGACCTCGGAGGCCAGGTAGGACTGGTCCTCGGTCGACGGCATCAGGATGAGCCCGTCGACGCGGCGGGCAACGAGGTCGGCAACGAGGGCCCGCTCCCGGTCGGTCTCCTCGTCGATGCTGGCGGCCAGGACGACGCAATGGCGCTCGCGCGCCGCGTCCTCGAGGCTGCGCAGGAGGCCTACAGAGAAGCTGTTGCTTACGTCTTGGACCAGGGCCCCGACGACTCCGGTGCGGCCGTGGCTGCGCCGGAGGTTGCTCGCGGTCAGGTTGTGGGTGTAGTCAAGTCGTTCGACGGCTCGCTCGACCCGGTCTCGCAGGTCGTCGGACACGCCGGCTTCGCGGTTCACGACCCGTGAGACGGTCTTGAGACTCACCCCAGCCAAGGCGGCGACATCGCGCATCGTCGCCCGGCCCAGTCTAGGCGCGGGATACTCGGACGATGACATCGTTGTCACGCTCACGGCGTCAATTAGGTCACAAACGTTGACGTAAGCGCAAGACCCCGCTATACATACATCTGACAACGTTGTCACACCAATGGAGGTCAGAATATGAAGCCAGCCATCGCCCGCTCTCGGCGCACCCGCGTCGTCGCGTTGGCATCGGCCGCCGGGGTCGCCTTGGCCCTTGGCGCGTGCAGCAACAGTGGTGGAGGTGGAAGCGGTTCAGACTCCACCGGCGGTGGCGGCGGCGAGAAGATCGGCGTCACGCTCATCACCAAGGACTCGAACAACCCCTTCTTCGTCACGATGCAGACGGGCGCCAAGGCGTTCGCTGCCAAGCAGGGCAACATCAACCTCACCATCGCCTCGGGCAAGCAGGAGGGTGACGACCAGGGCCAGATCGACGCCATCGAGGCCTCGATCGCGAAGGGCGACAAGGGCATCCTCATCACGCCCATGTCGACCGGCGTGAACTCGGCCATCAAGAAGGCCCGGGACGCCGGCCTCTACGTTATCGCCCTCGACACACCGCCCGACCCGCCGGACACCGTCGACATCACCTTCGCGACCGACAACTTCAAGGCCGGCAAGCTCATCGGCCAGTGGGCCCAGGTTCAGATGGCGGGCAAGCCGGCCACGATCGCGATGCTCGACCTGTTCAACGACAAGGTCGTCTCGGTCGACTACAACCGCGACCAGGGCTTCCTCACCGGGATGGGCATCCCCGTCAACGACCCGAAGAAGAACGGTGACGAGGCGAAGACCGGGAACTACAACGGTGGCACGTACACGATCGTCTGCAACGAGGCCGGCAACGGCGCGGCCGACGGCGGCCGTGCAGCGATGGAACGGTGCCTGACGAAGAACCCCGACATCAACCTCGTCTACACCATCAACGAGCCCACCGCGGTCGGCGCGGACGCCGCGCTCAAGGCGGCCGGCAAGAAGGCGACGATCGTCTCGATCGACGGCGGCTGCGCCGGCGTCGCGGCCGTGAAGTCCGGGGTTATCGGTGCCACCGCGCAGCAGTACCCCCTGAAGATGGCCGAGCTGGGCATCCAGGCCATCGCCCAGATTGCCACCGGTGGCCCGAAGCCGGCCAACTCCCAGGGCCTCGACTTCTACGACACGGGCGTGGCGCTGGTGACTGACAAGACGGCTGCCGGCATCACCGTCATCAGCAGCGACGAGGGCTCGAAGGTCTGCTGGGGGAGCGCGTCATGAGTAGCACGACGACGGGCGGCGCTCGACAGAGCGCCGCCCAGGCGGAGTTGTCCCGCCGGTCGCATACCCCGGCGCAGCGGATCCAGCACGCCCTGCACAAGAACCCGTGGCTGAGCCCGTTAGTCCTGCTCGTCGTGACGATCGTCGTCTTCTCGATCGTCAACCCGCGCTTCCTCCAGGCGAACTCCTTGTCCCTGCTGGTCCAGCAGGCAGCGGTGGTCGCGGCGCTCGCACTCGGGCAGACGCTGGTCATCCTCACGGCCGGCATCGACCTGTCGGCCGGCGCCATCGGCGTGCTGTCGATGATGATCATGGCCTCGCTGGCCGCCAAGACCGGGCTGCCGGGGCCTCTCGCCCTCATCATCGGCATCGCCTTCGGGCTGGTCGCCGGCTACGTCAACGGGTTGCTCGTCACGCGACTGAACCTGCCACCGTTCATCGTCACCCTCGGCACGCTGAGCATCTTCACGGCGATCGCGCTGCTCTACTCGGGTGCCGAGAGCATCCAGGACAACCGGCTCCCCGCCATCCTCAACTGGACCGGGAGCAGCTTCTCCATCGCCGGCTTCCGGATCACCACGGGTGTCCTGCTCGTCATCGTCATGTACATCATCGTCGGGTTCGCGCTGAGTCAGACGGCGTGGGGACGACATGTGTATGCGGTCGGTGACGACCCCGAGTCGGCCCGCCTCAGCGGTATCGCCAGCAAGCGGGTTCTCCTCTCGGTCTACTCCGCGGCCGGACTCATCTTCGGCGTCGCCGGGTGGGTGCTTATCGGCCGGTCCGGCGGTGCTACCCCCAACGCGATACCCACCGGGAACCTCGACAGCATCACCGCTGTGGTCATCGGCGGCACCAGCCTCTTCGGTGGCCGTGGTGGTGTGGTCGGGACGGCGATCGGTGCGCTCATCGTCTACGCGTTCACGTTCGGACTGTCGCTGGCCGGCGTCGACCAGCAGTACCGGATCCTCGCCGTAGGCGTTCTCGTCATCGTCGCCGTGGCGATCGACCAGTGGATCAGGAAGGTCAGGGCATGAGCGTCGTCGAACATCCCAGGGACGCCCAGATTGAGGGCCAGACGGCGGGACAGACCCAGTTACCGTCGGGGGGCGGCCGTACCCCCATCCTCCAGGGCACGGGCTTGATCAAGACGTTCGGCCGGGTCATCGGACTCGACGGCGTGGACATCGAGCTGTACCCGGGCGAGGTGCTCGCGGTCATCGGTGACAACGGCGCCGGAAAG
>JBKPQA010000046.1:0-3292 GCA_046733835.1 Actinomycetota bacterium | reverse complement strand
ACGGTGTCCTCCAACGGTCGGCCGGCGATGTGCAGGCGGAACACTTCCCCGCGCGGGGGGACCTCGGCCCCCGAAGCCACCGGCGCGCCACGGTCGAGGAACGCCGACCCTACGCCGGTCCCGAGGGTGATCCCGACCATTCGGTCGTGGCCGGCGCCCGCACCGAACGCCCACTCCCCGAGACCGAAGGCGATCGCGTCGTTGACGAAGACGACCCTGGACGGCTCGCCGGGCAGGTGGCGACGAAGCACCGCGCCCACGTCGACGCCGTTCAAGGCATCGAACTTGCCGACTCCCTCGAAGCGAGCGATGCCCGCGGCATAGTCGAAGGGTCCCGGCACAGCGACACCCCAAACGGCCGCTGCGGGCGGGGCTACCGCCCTGGCACAGCCGACGATGACGTCGAGCAGCACATCAGCCGCGGCCGCGCTGTCGAGACTGCGCCGGCGGATGGACCCGGGCGATACGCGGCCAGAGACCAGGTCGACGAGGGCCGCCGTCACGTGCGTGCCGCCGATGTCGAGGACGGGGGTGACCGAACCGGCCGGGTCGTTCATCGCACGAGAGCCTTGACGACGCGTACCGGATCCTCTCCGTGCCGGCGGAGCGTGTACGCCCCCGCGGCCGCGGGGACGAGGAGGGTCTCCGCGTATGCGAGCGGGTGCCGGTAGCCGTCGGCCGTCTCGATCGTCACGCCGGACCCCTCGACGACGTTGAGCACGTGGAACCGCCCGGCGGTGTCGTCGGGCGCCTCGCTCGCGGCGTCCAGAACCAGTCGGCGGACCTCGAAGAACATCTCGGGGAGCGCACCCAAAAGCTCCTCACGCCAGCCCGGCCCCTCACGGAGCGTCCGCGGCTGCGGCACCAGCTGCTCGGTCACCGCCCCTCCTCGCCGCGTGCGGTCGAGGTTGTCGAAGGCATGCTCGACGTGCACGGGCCGCTGCCGGTCGTCGGCGTCACGGCGGAGCCAGTCGTAGAAGCGCAGTGAGTAGAGGTACGGCGTGGCGCTCACCTCCAGGACGACGTTGCCCTCGCCGCTGCCGTGCGGGGTACCGGCCGGGATGAGAAAGAGCTGGTGCGGCTCCGCCAGGAAAACCCGAACGTGCCGCTCGATGTCGAACGGAGTGGCGTTGCGATCCGCCTCCTGCGCCTCCTTTTCGAAGAGCTCGACGTCGACGTCGTCGCGCAGCCCCAGGAACACCCGGCGCTTCTCGCCGGCCACCATCAGGTAGTACGTCTCGTGCTGCGTGTACGGCCATCCGAACACCTCCCGCATGTACCGCTCCTGCGGGTGGCAGTGGACCGAGAGGTTTCCGCCGTCGACGGTGTCGAGGTAGTCGAAGCGAACAGGGAATGAGGTGCCGAACGAGGTCGCCACGTCCGTGCCCATGACCTCTTGCGGGTGACGAGCGACGAGCAGCTGGAAGGGGATCTCGACCCGGCCCCGAGTCCCGCCGATGAGGAGCCCGCTCTCCGGGGCGATGAGCTCGTAGCCCAGCGCCGTGTTGCGCGCATCGGGGTTCATGTCGAGCGTCCGCTGGGCCCAATGCCCGCCCCACGAGGTGGTGTTGAAGGTTGGTCTGGTCCGAAGCGGTTGGTCCGCCAGCGTGTTCATGGTCCGGCGGAGGCAGTCCCCGTCCAGCGAGGTCGGGTTCGCGGCGTCGTCCTGGGTGTCGATCCAGCGGTCGATCCCGCCGGCGATACGGTCACGGTGCCGGTCGAGAAGCGGCCAGTCGACGTAGAACAGCCGTTTCGTGCTGGGGGATCCGTCACCGTCCCGTTGTCCGAGATTCGTCACGGTCGCCGCGGTGACCGCCGCCTCGGCGAACCGCTTCGGGAGGTCGGCGTACCACAGGACGTCGTGCTCGAGTAGGGCCGCGCCGGGGCCGTAGATGACCAGGAGACCCCGTTCCGGACGCTGCACGGCAGGGATGCTGTCGAAGCAGACCCGGAGGTCGCAGTCCGGGATCGTCTCGAAGTCCGGGTCGTCCCGCAGGACTGTCGAGGAGGTCCGAGCGCGGACGTCTGACCACGGCACGAAGTCGTCACGCACGTCGTGGGCCTCGACCGGTGTTCGGAGCCCTTCTGCCGCGCGACGGATTCCGACAACGAGGTTCCTCCAGTCGAGGACGTGCGGACCGTCCACCGCGAGCACGGCGGCATTGGGCGGCAGGCCGCGAACTGCGACGTCGAACCCGCGGTCCACAGCACCGGCCACCGCCGGATACGAGGGCAGCGACTCGTAGCGCCTCCGTTCCGAGGTCACATCCACTCCTCGACGGCCTCAAACGGCCTGGTATGCGCCGCAGGGCAAAGGTAACGGGATGGCACCGACACGGCCATCTCCGGGCGTCGCCCTTCCGTCGCATCCGCGTGCCGCAATAGGCTGCGCTCACATGAGCGACGGCGTTTGAGCACGACGCCCTGGGGTAGGGCCGAACCGGAGGGGTCAGCCCCCGCTGGCCAGTCGGATCGACGAAATCAGATCGACGAAATCAGATCGACGGAAATCGGATCGACAAGGAAGAAGGCCGATGGACGCCATGCAGGAACCGACGACCGGCGTCTCCCGCCGGACGCTGCTGCAGTACTCACTCGGTACGGCGGCCGTCGCCTCACTGGCCGCCGCGTGCAGTGCCAGCACGAGCGGCGGCGGTGGTGGTGGTGGAGAGGGCGGAGCCCTCACCTTCATGGCCACTCAGTTCAACCCCGTCGAAGAACGACAGAAGTATGAAGCGGTGCTCAAGCAGTACGCACCCGGCGTCAACTTCAACCCGGTCGACCAAGGCGTCTTCTCGACCACGATCAAGTCTCAGGTGGCGGCCGGCAAGGTCCAGATCAACTTCGTTGGCGGGCTCCACGGCGACCTGGCTCCCTTCTCGGACCAGCTAGAAGATCTCTCCTCACTGGCCTCGGAGCTCCAGGACAAGGGCTACGCCAAGGACCTCCTCGAGCTCGCCAAGCTCGGCGGCACGCAGACGAAGTACATCCCCTGGATACAGGCGTCCTATGTCGTCGCCGTCAACAAGAAGGCGCTGCAGTGGCTGCCCTCCGGCGCGGACGTCAACAACCTGACCTACGACCAGTACCTCGCCTGGGCCAAGGCCGCGAAGGACGGCAACGGCGGCAAGGCAGTCTTCGGCATTCCGGCCGGACCGAAAGGGTTGCACCACCGCTTCTACCAAGGGTTCCTGCTGCCGAGCTACACCGGTGGCCAGATCACCACCTTCATGAACGCCGATGCGGTCACGGCGTGGACCTATATGAAGGACCTCTGGCAGAACATGAACCC
>JBKPQA010000045.1:0-4556 GCA_046733835.1 Actinomycetota bacterium | reverse complement strand
TGACGAGCGTTCTGGGCGCGACCATCGTGGCGGTGCTGGCATGGACGGCGGGTTCGGCCGTCGCGGCGCCCGCGACGAGGCTCAAGCAGTTCAAGGTGCCGACGGCCGACAGCCGGCCGCGAGCCATCACCAACGGTCCGGACGGCAACCGATGGTTCACCGAGGGCACTGAGTTCACCGGAGCACCGGCGAAGATCGCGCGGATCACTCCCTCTGGTGTGATCACCGAGTTCCCAGCAGGCGTTTCCGACGGGTGCAACGGCTGCATCCTCACGGACATCGCCAATGGTCCCGCCGGACTCCTCTATGCCACCTCCAACGACCCCACACTGATCCGGTTCAACGTCGCCGCCGGGACGTTCCAGCCTCCGATCCAGATGCCGAACTCCAGTGCCCTGGGCGGCAACCTCGCCATCTCCGGAGACGACGTCTGGGTCACCGATTTCAACAACGACGCAGTGTGGCGGTACCGCATCTCCAGCGGAGAGTTCACCTCGTTCCCGGCCACCGACCCTTCTGACGTCGCCGTGGACGCGGCCGGTAATGCCTGGTTCACCGAGCCCGGGGACGCCAACGTGCCCGGCACCAGCACGCTGGGCCGGATCGACGCCGTGACCGGCGCTGTGACGCGGTCGCCGACCACCGACGGCTCGACGACGGTGGCGCCCCGGGACGTTGCCGTGGCCACCGATGGTCAGATCTGGTTCACCGCCCGGTTCACGCAGCAGGCAGTCGGTCGGCTCGACCCGGTCTCCGGGTCGGTGACCCTGTTCCTCGTCTCCGACACCGGGCCGGAAGGGATCGCCGCCTCGCCCGACGGAACGGTGTGGTTCACGCAGGAGACCAAGGGCAATATCGCGAACATCACGAATGCCGGCGTCATCACCGAGGGCAAGGTGGTCAAGGGTAGCGGGCCATTTGGGGTCACCGTGGACGGTAATGCACAGCCTTGGTACACGATGATGTCCGCCGACAAGATCGGCACGCTGCAGTAGATCAGCGTGGGGATGACGCCAGCAGCGACGGAATTCGGCGGAGCCACAACGAAAGTGCCGCGGTGAGAACGAAGAGCAGCACCGCCAGGAGGACGACACCCGTCCAGCCCGCTGCGTGCCACGCCGATCCGGCCAGGCTGCCGAAAACCGACGAAGCCAGGTAGAAGGTGAAGAGATAGAGCGACGCCGCCTGCCCGGACGAGACGCCTTCGGCATGTGCCCGCACCGGCACCCATCCGCTGGCCAGCCCGTGGACAGCGAAGAAGCCGGCGGTGAGCAGCGCCATTCCGAGAATGAGCACGACGAGCGACGGGGCAACGGTGAGCAGCACCCCGGCGATGGCGATGAGGCACCCGATCGGCATGACCGCCCGCCGCCCGTAGCGGTCGGCCAGCCGGCCGGCAAGCACTGAGCTGACCGCGCCAACCGGGTACACGAGGTACACCAGGCTTGCGGCCGCCAGGCGCAGGTCGAACGGGTCGCTCGTCAGCCGGAAGCCGATGATGTTGAAGACGGCGATGAATCCGCCCATCGCGCAGCCGCCGACGAGATAGAGCGCGACGAGGGCTCGGTCGCTGACCGCCTCCCGGCCCATGTGGAGCAGCTGGCGCGCGCCGCTCGGGGCCGGGTCGAAGTGCTTGGAGGCGGGCAGGAGCACCCGGACGATGATGGCGCACGCGAGGGCTAACAGGGCGACGGTCCCGAAACCCCAGCGCCAGCCGCCGAAGTCCGCTCCGAACCCCGCCACGAGCCGGCCGGCCATCCCGCCCAGAGCCGTGCCTCCGATGTACAGGCCGGCGGCGCGGGCGTGCGTCGACGGGTCCAGCTCCTCACGCAAGTATGCGGTGGCCACCGCCGGGAGCCCCGCCAGGACGATGCCCTGGACCAGCCGCAAGACGAGCAGGGCGTTCCATCCCGGTGCGACCGCGCAGGCGACAGCGACGATCGCGGAAGCCCAGAGGGAGAGGTGGATCAGCCGGGTCCGGCCCATGACATCTGACAGCGGACCGGCGACGAGCAGCGTGGCGCCCAGTGCGAATGTCGTCAGCGACAGGGTGAGGGTGGCGCTGGTCGCCGAGACACCGAACTCCGCCGACAGTTCCGGTAAGAGGCCCTGCGGGCTGTATAGCACGGCGAAGGTAGCCAGTCCCGCCACGAAGAGAGCCACGAGGACCCGTCGGTATCCTGCGCTGCCCGGCAGGTACCCCATGGCCGCCTCCGGTGTCCTCGTCACACCCACATCGTGCCGTGTCCACGGGCACCGCGACGGTCCTACGCTGTCGACGTGCTCGACGTCGGCCTCACCGGGGGCATCGGCTCGGGAAAGTCCACAGTCGCGCAGCTGCTGCAGGGACTCGGCGCGACCGTCATCGACGCCGACGTCGTCGCCCGCGAGGTGATGGAGCCGGGGACACCAACGCTGGCCGCGGTGGCCGAGCGCTTCGGAACGGACCTGGTCCGACCGGACGGCTCCCTGGACCGGGCCGCCCTCGCCGCCATCGTGTTTCCGGACCCGGCGGCGCTGGCCGACCTCGACCGCATCACCGGTCCGGCGATCGCCGAGCGGGTGGAGGCGCTGCGGCGGTCGGCCGACCCGCAGGCCATCTCGGTGTATGACATGCCGCTGCTTGTCGAGCGTCGGCTCTGGCCGCGTGAGCACCTCACCGTCGTGGTCGGCGCCGATGCCGAGGCCCGGGTCCGCCGGCTCGTCGAGCAGCGGGGGCTGAACGCGGCTGACGTCCGGCACCGGATGGCCCGGCAGGCGACCGACGCCGAGCGCCGCGCCGCCGCGGACGTGTGGGTGGACAACGACGGCGACCTCGCGGCAACCGAGGATCAGGTGAGCCGCCTCTGGTTCGACCGACTGGTGCCCTACAACGCCAACCTGCTGACGGGCAGCCGGAGCCGACGGCCACCTCTGGCGGTTGTCGACGCCGATCCCAGCTGGCCGGACCAGGCGGCCCGTCTCGTCGCCCGGGTCGCCCACGCACTGACATCGCGGGCGGTTCGGATCGACCACGTGGGGTCGACCAGCGTGCCCAACCTGCCGGCCAAGGACGTGATCGACCTGCAGATCGGTGTCCCGTCACTCGGGGACGCCGACGAGTCCGGGTTCGTGGCCGATCTCACCGAACGCGGCTTCGTCCGGCTTCCCGAGATCAGCTCGGACAGCGCGCACACTCGGGACGGCCAGCCCGTCCAGTGGCCCAAGCGGTTCCACGCCTCCATGGACCCAGGCCGGGCGGCGAACGTTCACATCCGCGAGATCGGTTCTCCCGGTTGGCGATTCGCTCTGCAGTTCCGTGACTGGCTGCGCGCGAACCCGGATGCCCGGCACCGGTATGCGTCGCTGAAGCAGGCGCTCGCGGCCGGTGCTCCGAACGCGGCGGAGTACGCGGAGGCCAAGAAGCCCTGGTTCACCGACGCATACGCCCAGGTCGTGGACTGGGCCGGTCGAACCGGGTGGACGGAAGACCAGCCGAGCTCGCCGGTCTGACGGCCGGCACGACCTGCGACCTCGGGACCTTCCCGAGCGTCTACGGCACCCTCTCGGTCTGCCGCGGCGACGAGCTGCGCTGGAACGCGCCGGTCCGGCCGGTGACGACCCAGGTCGCCCTGGGCGGGGTGAGCAACGAGGACAAGGCCACCTTGGCCGACCAGGTCCGCAACGACGTGGCCGACACCAAGCCGTTCCCAGCGGACACGTACTTCGGCGGCAAGGCGCTCTACCGGTCCGCCCAGCTCTACCAGCTGGCGACCCAGCTCGGCCTCGAGGAGGTCGCCGCCTCGGTCAAGGCGAAGCTGGTCGAGCAGCTCGACCGGTGGACCGACCCGCAGGGCTGCGCGAAGCGGCCGGCGTTCTGCTTCGTCTACGACCCGGAGGGAAAGGGCCTCGTTGGACAGACCGCGTCGTTCGGGTCGGATGAGTACAACGACCACCACTTCCACTACGGGTACTTCCTCTACAGCGCCGGTTTGCTAGCGGCGAACGACCAGGCCCTCGCGACGAGGTGGCGACCGGTGATGGACCTCGTCGCTGCCGACATCGCGAGCACCGGCACGAAGGGCCTGTTCCCCGACCGGCGGGTGTTCAACGCATACGCCTCCCACTCCTGGGCGAGCGGCACCGCACCGTTCGCGGACGGGAACAACCAGGAGAGCACCTCGGAGGCGGTCACCGCCTGGACGGGGCTGAGCCCCTGGGCCGCCGCGACGGCCAACGAGCCGCTCCGCACGGAAGCCTCATGGATGCTGGCCAGCGAGGAGTCGACTGCGTTGCTCTACGGCCTGGCGCTCGACCGGACGGACCCGGTCTACTCGGGCTCCGCCGCATACCTCGGCGGCGATCCGGACCGCATCCGCAGGCAGGTGGCCGAGGCGACGACCGGCCAGCGGTACGGGCAGGCCTTCGGTGACTACCTGCTGATGTATGCCGGTCTGGCCGGCCGGGAGGATGCTGCGGCGGCGCTCGGGCAGGGAAGGACTCTGGATGCGAAGTGGATCGACGACGGGAACAGCCGGTCGTACCTGCTCGCCTGGCTCATGTCCCGAGCGGCCGTG
>JBKPQA010000044.1:0-9461 GCA_046733835.1 Actinomycetota bacterium | reverse complement strand
ATCGCCGAGTCCGGCGTCCGCACTGTCGAGGACGTGCGTGAGTATGCGACGGCCGGGGCCCACGGGGTCCTCGTCGGAGAGGCGCTGGTCACCGGCGGCGACCCGACCGGCGCCGTCGCCGCGTTTGCGTCGGTCGGCGTCCGCGCCACGCCGGGCCTGCGTCCGCCGAAGCGGAAGGTCCAGGCATGAGCACCGGGCGGTTCGGCCAGTTCGGCGGCCGTTTCGTCCCCGAGGCCCTGATTCCGGCGCTCGAGCAGCTCGACGAGGTCCGGCTCAAGGCCATGGTCGACCCCGAGTTCGTCGGTGAGCTGGAACGGCTGCACCGCACGTATACCGGGCGGCCGAGCATCATCACCGAGGTCACCCGGTTCGCCGAGCACGCCGGGGGAGCGCGAGTGATTCTCAAACGTGAGGACCTGAACCACACCGGCTCTCACAAGATCAACAACGTCCTCGGCCAGGCGCTGCTGACGAGGCGTATGGGAAAGACGCGCGTTATCGCCGAGACCGGCGCCGGTCAGCACGGTGTGGCGACCGCCACCGCCGCTGCCCTGCTCGGCCTCGACTGCACCGTGTACATGGGCAAGGTCGACACCGAGCGACAGGCCCTCAACGTCGCCCGGATGCGGCTGCTCGGCGCCGACGTGGTGCCCGTTACCACGGGCAGCCAGACGCTCAAGGACGCGGTCAACGAGGCCCTCCGCGACTGGGTCGCCTCGGTGGACTCCACCCACTACGTCCTCGGCACGGTGACCGGCCCCCACCCGTTTCCCGAGATGGTCCGCGACTTCCATCGGATCATCGGGATCGAGGCCCGCGCCCAGGTCCTCGACCTCGTCGGCCGGCTACCCGACGCGGTTCTCGCCTGCGTCGGTGGCGGGTCCAACGCCATGGGGATCTTCCA
Organism: Actinomycetota bacterium; assembly: GCA_046733835.1. GTDB lineage: Bacteria > Actinomycetota > Actinomycetes > Actinomycetales > Dermatophilaceae > Lapillicoccus. The sequence goes on along the minus strand of JBKPQA010000044.1, from coordinate 8,557 downwards.
CCGGTTCCTCGACGACAGCGGCGTTCGCCTGATCGGCCTGGAGGCCGGCGGAGATGGTGTCGCCTCTGGGCGGCACGCGTCGCGGTTCGCCTCCGGCATCCCCGGAGTCCTCCACGGCGCCTTCACCTACGTCATGCAGGACGATGACGGCCAGACGGTGGAGTCGCATTCGGTCTCGGCCGGACTGGACTACCCGAGTGTCGGACCGGAACATGCCTACCTGCTCGAGAGCGGCCGCGCGGAGTACCGGTCGATCACCGACAAGCAGGCGATGGAGGCCTTCCGCCTGCTCTGTCAGACCGAGGGCATCATCCCGGCGCTCGAGTCCAGCCACGCGCTGGCCGGCGCTCTCGAGGTGGGCCGGGAGCTCGGCCCCGACGCTCTCCTGCTCGTGAACCTCTCCGGACGCGGTGACAAGGACGTCCACACGGCGGCGACTTGGTTCGGCTTGCTGGACCAGCCGGTCGACGAGGCCCCGGCCGCGGCCAAGGGACTGGGAGTCCAGGCATGAGGGTCCGCGAGACCATCGAAGCCTGCCGCGCCGAGGGGCGAGCCGCGCTCGTGGGGTACCTTCCGGTCGGCTACCCCGATGTCGCCACCTCGATTGCCGCGATGACCGCGATGGTCGACGCCGGGGTCGACGTCGTTGAGGTCGGTCTGCCCTACAGCGACCCGCTCATGGACGGCCCGGTCATCCAGCGGGCCGCCCAGGGCGCTCTGGCCGCCGGAACTCGCGTCGACGACGTCTTCAAGGCCTGCACCGCGGTGGCCGACACCGGGACGCCGGCGCTGGTCATGACGTACTGGAACCCGGTCCTCCGCCGCGGCGTCGACACCTTTGCCCGTGACCTGGCGGCCAGCGGGGCCGCGGGGTTGATCACCCCGGATCTCATTCCCGACGAGGCGGCCGACTGGATCGCCGCGTCCGACGCACATGGGCTGGACCGGGTCTTCCTCGTGGCCCCCAGCTCCACTCGCGAGCGGCTGGCCGGGGCGACGGCCGCCTCTCGTGGGTTCGTCTACGCCGCCTCGCTCATGGGCGTCACCGGCACGCGCGAGAGCGTCGGTTCCGCCGCCGAGTCCCTCGTCGCCCGCACCCGCGAAGTCACCGACCTGCCGGTATGCGTCGGCCTCGGCGTGTCCAACGGCGACCAGGCGGCCGCGGTGGGCGAGTTCGCCGACGGGGTCATCGTCGGGTCGGCACTGGTCCGCACCCTCGTCGATGCTTCCTCCGCGGACGAGGGCATCGCCACCCTGCGTGAGGTCGTCGCCGACCTTGCCGGGGGCGTCCGCCGCAGCCGCGACCGGATGGTGGCGACGCCGTGAGCGCGACCGCGTTACCGCTCGAAATCCCAAGCCCCACCACCGGGGTCTGGTACCTCGGGCCGGTGCCGGTCCGGGCCTACGCGATGTGCATCCTCGCCGGGATCGTCGTGGCGATCTGGATGACGCAACGGCGGCTGGCGACCCGAGGCGGCAAGCCGGGTCAAGTCCTCGACATCTCGGCCTGGGCGGTCCCGTTCGGCATCGTGGGTGGCCGGATCTACCACCTGATCACCTCACCGCAGGCCTACTTCGGCGAGGGCGGCCAGCCGTGGAACGCCTTCAAGGTGTGGGAGGGCGGCCTCGGGGTCTGGGGCGCCATCTCTCTCGGCGCCCTGGGTGCGTACATAGGTTGCCGGCGGCAGGGCGTGAGCTTTCTCGACTTCGTCGACTCCGCCGCCCCGGGGATCCTCGTGGCCCAGGCGCTGGGCCGGTGGGGCAACTACTTCAACAACGAGGTCCACGGCGGCCCGACCGACCTCCCGTGGGGACTGAAGGTGTACGAGTGGGACCAGTCCGCGGGTCACGCCGTCCTGGACGCCAACGGGGACCCGGTGGTCCTGGGGGTCTTCCACCCGACGTTCCTCTACGAGTTCGTCTACTGCCTCGTGCTCGCGGCAGTGCTCATCTGGCTGGACAACCGGTACGACTTCCGCCGTGGCCAGATCTTCGCGCTGTACGTCGCCGGCTACCCCCTCGGACGGGGCGTGATCGAGCTGATGCGAACAGACGAGGCCAACCACATCCTCGGACTGCGGGTCAACTCCTGGGTCTCGATCCTCGTCTTCCTGCTCGGCGTCGGCCTCTTCGTGTGGTTCGGACGTCGACCGGACAAGGCAGAGCCAAAAACCGACAAACGCGCCGAAACCGGGCCCTCGAAACCGGTCACGCGCACCTGATCTCGCTATCCGGGACGTGCCGTTCCGAAATGTAGGACGCTTGACGAGGCCGATATCCTGCACACGCACTGGCCGACGCCGCCCAGCCGCCTCTGACGCCGACCGGCCGCGCGCCTCGCCGACGGTCTGCGTTCTCTGCCCGAGTCACTGGTCGGTCGTGAGACCGACGTGAACGTCAGGACGGTGACATGACCGCACCCGAAGGCCGGCCGACCGCACGGATCCGACCGGAACGCCGGCGTTCGCTCTACTCGGCGCAGCCCGACGACGTCGGCCTCTACCGGGCCGAGAACGAGCGGGACGCGTGTGGTGTCGCCCTGGTGGCCACGATGCGGGGCAGCGCCGGCCACGACATCATCGAGCAAGCGCTCACCGCGCTGCGCAACCTCGACCACCGCGGCGCGACCGGTGCCGACCCGCTCGTCGGCGACGGCGCCGGCCTCCTGAGCCAGCTCCCCGACGCCTTTCTCCGCGAGGTGGTCGGGTTCCGCCTTCCAGGCCCCGGCGCATACGCCGTCGGACTCGCCTTCCTGCCCGTCGACGAGGGGGAGCGGGCCGCCACCGTCGACGCCATCGAGCGGATCGCCGCCGAGGAGTTGCTCGAGGTTCTCGGCTGGCGCGAGGTGCCGGTCGCAGCCGACATCATCGGCGATGTCGCCCGCGACTGCATGCCGCACTTGGCTCAACTCTTCGTGACGGGCCGGTCCGACAGTCCCGCCGCCGGTCTGACCGGCATCGCCCTCGACCGGTATGCGTTCTGCCTGCGCAAACGCGCCGAGCTGGAGACCGACGCCTACTTCGCCTCTCTGTCCGCCCGGACCCTCGTCTACAAGGGGATGCTGACGACGGCACAGCTGGAGCCGTTCTTCCCCGACCTGTCCCACCGCTCGTTCGAGTCCGAGCTCGCGCTGGTGCACTCGCGGTTCTCGACCAACACCTTCCCGTCGTGGCCCCGCTCTCACCCGTACCGGTTCCTCGCCCACAACGGCGAGATCAACACGGTCAAGGGCAACCGCAACTGGATGAGCGCGAGGGAGAGCCAGCTCTCCTCCGACATCATCCCGGGCGACCTCGAGAGGCTGTTCCCGATCTGCACCCCCGGCGGCTCGGACTCGGCGTCCTTCGACGAGGTCCTCGAGCTGCTCCACCTCGGTGGCCGCTCCCTACCGCACGCCGTCCTGATGATGATCCCGGAGGCGTGGGAGAACCACACCGAGATGGACCCGGCCCGCCGGGCCTTCTACGAGTTCCACTCGACGTTCATGGAGCCGTGGGACGGACCCGCGCTCATCGCCTTCACCGACGGGACCCTCATCGGCGCGGTTCTCGACCGCAACGGGCTCCGGCCGGGCCGGTATGCGGTGACGGAAGACGGGCTCGTCGTCCTCGCCTCCGAGTCGGGGGTCCTCGACCTCGACCCCGCGCAGGTCGTGAAGCGCGGTCGGCTGCAGCCGGGACGGATGTTCCTCGTCGACACCGAGCACGGCCGGCTCATCGGCGACGAGGAGATCAAGTCCTCACTCGCGGCCCAGAACCCCTACGACGAGTGGTTGCACGCCGGGCTGTTGCGGCTGGAGGACCTGCCCGAGCGCGAGCACGTCATGCATACGGCGTCGTCGGTGGCCCGCCGCCAGCAGACCTTCGGCTACACGCAGGAGGAGCTGCGCATCCTGCTCACGCCGATGGCCAGGAGCGGCGCCGAAGCGTTGGGCTCGATGGGCACGGACAGCCCCATCGCGGTGCTGTCCAGCCGGCCACGGCTGCTCTTCGACTACTTCACCCAGCTCTTTGCGCAGGTCACCAACCCGCCCCTCGACGCCATCCGGGAGGAGCTGGTCACGTCGCTCGGCCTGACCATCGGTCCGGAGGGCAACGCGCTCAAGGCCACGCCAGCGCACGCCCGGCAGCTCGTGCTGCCGTTCCCCGTCATCGACAACGACCAGCTGGCGAAGGTCGTCCACATCAACGCCGACGGCGACCTGCCTGGGTACGCGACGTACGTCGTTCGCGGCCTCTACGAGGTCAACGGCGGCGCCGAGGCGATGCACGCCCGGCTCCAGGAGATCTTCCTCGAGGTGTCCGAGGCCATCAGCCGCGGCGCCCGGTTCGTCGTCCTGTCCGACCGCGACTCCGGCCGTGACCTGGCGCCGATCCCGTCGCTCTTGCTGACCTCGGCGGTCCACCACCACCTCATCCGCGAGAAGACCCGCACCCAGGTGGGCCTGCTCGTCGAGGCCGGCGACGTCCGCGAGGTCCACCACGTGGCGCTCCTCGTGGGGTACGGCGCCGCGGCGATCAACCCGTACCTGGCGATGGAGTCGGTCGAGGACCTCATCCGCGACGGCACCATCACCGGCGTCTCGCCGGAGAAGGCCGTGGCCAACCTCATCAAGGCGCTTGGCAAGGGCGTGCTCAAGGTGATGTCGAAGATGGGCATCTCGACCGTCGCGTCCTACCACGGCGCCCAGGTGTTCGAAGCCATCGGCCTGTCCCAGACGATGGTCGACCGGTACTTCACCGGCACCACCACCCAGCTCGGCGGCGTCGACCTCGACGTCATCGCCGAGGAGGTAGCCGCTCGGCACGCGGTCGCTTACCCGCGCGAGGGCATCCATCCCGCGCACCGGAAGCTGTGGGTCGGTGGCGAGTACCAGTGGCGCCGCGAAGGTGAGCCCCACCTGTTCGACCCGGAGACGGTGTTCCGGCTCCAGCACGCGACCCGGACCCGCCGGTACGACATCTTCAAGCAGTACACGTCCCGGGTCGACGAGCAGTCGGAACGGCTGATGACGCTCCGCGGCCTCTTCGAGTTCGCGCCGGGTGACGAGACCGGCCGGCCGCCGGTACCCATCGACGAGGTCGAGCCGGTCAGCGAGATTGTGAAGCGGTTCAGCACCGGCGCGATGAGCTACGGCTCCATCAGCCTCGAGGCCCACGAGACGCTCGCCATCGCCATGAACCGGCTGGGCGGGAAGTCCAACACCGGTGAAGGCGGCGAGGACGAGGACCGGTTGCTCGACCCGGCCCGGCGCTCGGCGATCAAGCAGGTCGCCTCAGGACGCTTCGGCGTGACCAGCCTCTACCTCACCGAGTCCGACGACATCCAGATCAAGATGGCCCAGGGCGCCAAGCCGGGTGAGGGCGGCCAGCTGCCCGGAGCCAAGGTCTACCCGTGGATCGCCAAGACCCGTCACTCGACGCCTGGTGTGGGTCTCATCTCGCCGCCACCGCACCACGACATCTACTCGATCGAGGACCTGGCCCAGCTGATCCACGACCTCAAGAACGCCAACCCTCAGGCGCGGATCCACGTCAAGCTGGTCTCGGAGATCGGTGTCGGCACGGTCGCGGCCGGCGTCTCAAAGGCGCACGCCGACGTTGTCCTCATCTCCGGTCACGACGGCGGCACTGGTGCGTCGCCGCTCACGTCCCTCAAGCACGCCGGCGCACCGTGGGAGCTCGGGCTGGCCGAGACCCAGCAGACGCTGAGGCTCAACGGCCTGCGTGACCGGATCGTGGTACAGACCGACGGCCAGCTGAAGACGGGTCGCGACGTCGTCATCGCGGCACTGCTCGGTGCCGAGGAGTTCGGCTTCGCCACCGCGCCGCTCGTGGTGTCCGGCTGCATCATGATGCGGGTCTGTCACCTCGACACCTGTCCGGTCGGCGTCGCCACGCAAAACCCGGAGCTGCGGGCGCGGTTCTCCGGCAAGCCCGAGTTCGTCGAGACGTTCTTCGAGTACATCGCCGAGGAGGTTCGCGAGCACCTCGCCGCCCTGGGGTTCCGCACGGTGGCCGAGGCCATCGGCCACGTCGACGCCCTGCACACGGACCGGGCGGTCGAGCACTGGAAGGCCGCGGGTCTGGACCTGACCCCGGTGCTGACGATGGTCGAAGATCCGACCGGAGGGACCGCATACCAAACGGTGGGTCAGGACCACGGACTGGAGAAGGCTCTCGACCACCAGCTCATCGCCCTGGCCCAGGGCGCCTTGCACGAGGGCGAACGGGTCCGCGCCGGAGTCAGCATCCGCAACGTCAACCGAACCGTGGGGACCATGCTCGGCCACGAGGTGACCAAGCTCCATCCACACGGGCTGCCGGACGGGACGATCGAGTTCACGCTGACCGGGTCAAGCGGCCAGTCGTTCGGGGCGTTCGTGCCGGCCGGCATCACGCTGGTGCTGCACGGCGACGCGAACGACTACCTGGGCAAGGGCCTGTCCGGTGGCCGGCTGGTCGTTCGACCCGACCGCTCGGCCCCGCTGACCGCAGAGCACAACGTCATCGCCGGCAACGTCGTCGCCTATGGGGCCACGACCGGAGAGATCTTCCTGCGCGGTCAGGCCGGTGAGCGGTTCTGCGTCCGAAACTCCGGAGTGACCGCGGTCGTCGAGGGCGTCGGCGATCACGGCTGTGAGTACATGACCGGCGGCACCGTCGTCGTCCTGGGGCCGACCGGGCGCAACTTCGCCGCGGGGATGTCGGGTGGCGTCGCATACGTGCTCGACCTGCGTCCAGAGCTCGTCAACCCGGAGCTGGTCGACCTAGTTCCCTTGCGTGAGAAGGACGAGGCCGTGCTGCGCGGCCTGCTCGAGGCGCACCGCGACTGGACTGAGTCGCCGGTTGCCGAGCGGCTGCTCGACGCTTGGGCGGAGAGCCGGAACCGGTTCACGCTCGTGCTGCCGCGCGACTACCAACGGGTCCTCGATGTCAGGGCCGACGCGGAGGCTCAGGGTCTCGACCTGGACGGCGCGGAGGTCTGGGAGCGGATCATGGAGGCGTCCCGTGGCTGACCCGCAAGGCTTCCTGAAGGTCCGGGAGCGAGAGCTCCCGACCCGGCGGCCGGTTCCCGTGCGGATCATGGACTGGCATGAGGTCTACCAGGAGCAGGACCTGGCACAGCTGCAGCGCCAGGCGGGGCGCTGCATGGACTGCGGAATCCCCTTCTGCCACAACGGCTGCCCGCTCGGCAACCTCATCCCGGAGTGGAACGACCTCGCCTGGCGCGGTGACTGGGCCGAGGCCATCGAGCGCCTCCACGCGACCAACAACTTCCCCGAGTTCACCGGCCGGCTGTGCCCGGCGCCGTGCGAAACAGCGTGCGTCCTCGGCATCAACCAGCCTGCAGTGACGATCAAGCAGGTCGAGGTCACGACCGTCGAGGAGGCGTTCCGCACCGGGCGGGTGACCCCGCAGCCGCCGGAGCGCCTGTCCGGCAAGACCGTCGCTGTGGTCGGATCCGGCCCGGCCGGTCTGGCCGCTGCCCAGCAGCTCACTCGGGCCGGACATACCGTCGCGGTCTACGAGCGCGCGGAGAAGCCCGGCGGGCTGCTCCGCTACGGGATCCCCGAGTTCAAGATGGAGAAGGCCGTCCTCGACCGGCGGCTGGCCCAGATGGAGGCCGAGGGCACCCGGTTCCGCAGCGGTGTGGACGTCGGCGCGGAGATCACCGGGCAGCAGCTGGTCGACCGCTACGACGCCGTGGTCCTGGCCATCGGGGCCACCGTCGCGCGCGACCTGGCGGTCCCCGGGCGGGAGCTGGACGGCGTCCACCAGGCCATGGAGTACCTCCCGCAGGGCAACCGCGCGGCGCTCGGCCAGATCGTGGAGAACCAGATCCTGGCCACCGACAAGGACGTCGTCATCATCGGCGGCGGCGACACCGGCGCGGACTGTCTCGGCACGGCCCACCGCCAGGGTGCCCGGTCGGTGACCCAGCTCGAGATCATGCCGCGGCCCCCGGAGGAACGGCCGTCGGGCCAGCCCTGGCCGACCTACCCCATGACGTATCGCATCTCCAGCGCCCATGAGGAGGGCGGCGACCGGGTCTACGCGGTCAACACCGAGTGCTTCCTCGGGGACGACGACGGCCGGGTACGGGCGCTGAAGCTGGTCGAGGTGGAGATGCGAAACGGCCGGTTCGAGCCGGTCGAGGGGAGCGAGCGGGAGATCCCCGCGCAGCTGGTCCTCCTTGCCATGGGCTTCCTCGGACCGGAGAAGCCCGGGCTGGTCGAGCAGCTCGGCGTGGACCTGGACGAGCGCTCGAACGTCAAGCGGGACAAGCACTTCATGTCCTCGGTTCCAGGGGTTTTCGTGGCCGGTGACGCAGGCCGCGGGCAGTCCCTCATCGTCTGGGCGATCGCCGAGGGACGCGCCGCCGCCAATGGTGTCGACCAGTGGCTCACCGGGTCGAGCCAGCTGCCCCGGCCGATCAACCCGACGGACCGGCCGCTGCTCGTCTGAGCGGCCGCTCAGGGTGTGACCGGCGGGGTTCGTACTCAGCCGTAAGTCATAGGGTTTCGCGTATGCGCCGCGCCAAGATCGTCTGCACG
>JBKPQA010000043.1:0-7457 GCA_046733835.1 Actinomycetota bacterium | reverse complement strand
GCCGACTGGGAGGCCGTGCTCGAGGCGACCACGAGCGGCGACACCATTGGTCCGTTTGCGCCCGGGAATCCGGGCACCGCCGGACCGGTGTTGCGCCCTTGACCCCTAAGAAGCCTGGGGCGTGAGGCTGTCCTGCAGGGTCGTGTGGATACGGCGCAGCAGCCGGGACACGTGCATCTGGCTGATGCCCAGCCGGTCGCCGATGTCGCTCTGCGTCAGACCCTGCGAGTACCGCAGCCGCAGCAGCCGCCGATCGCGGTGCGACAGCCGCGCGATGGCGTGCCGGAGGGTGATCGCGGTGTCGACCAGGGCGAAGGCGTCGTCGCTATCGGGCAGGGTGTCGGCCAGCGTATGCGTCGTGCCGCGGACCGGGCTGTCCAGGGACTGACCGTGGTAACCGCGCAGCGCCTGACGGGCCCGGTCGAGATCGGTGACCGTCACGCCCAGGTGTTCGGCCACGTCCTCGTCGTCGGGTTCCCGGCCAAGGTCGTGGCGCAGGGTGCTGGTGGCCGAGTTGAGCGCCAGGGTGTGCTCCTGGACGGTCCTCGTCGGGCGCACCAGCCAGCCGTGGTCGCGGAAGTGCCGCTTGACCTCACCGGTGATGGTGGGGATGGCGTACGCGGCGAACGTCGAAGCCGGCGTCGGGGCATACCCGAGGACGGCCTTCCAGAGACCCAGGAGGGCGACCTGGTCGATGTCGTCGTCATCGACCCCACGGCCGTGGTAGCGCCGGGCGACACCGAGCGCCATCGGCTGGTTCAGGTCGGCGGCCTGCTCCTGCAGGCGGTGCCGCTGCTCCGGGCAGCGGGTGTTCGCGGCCTGATCGAGCAGCAGCTTCGTCTGCTCCTCGCGCGCCGCGTACGTCTCAAGAGATGCGTCGGTATGGCGGGCCATGGCGGCCACCTCATTTTTGTGGCCAGCCGCGCGGTTGGAGCTGGGTCCTGCTGGCAACTAGCCAAACACGACCTGATCGGACTGGCAACCCGAGGCCGCTTTTGCCGATGTTCTGGACGCGCTCAGCAGCACGAGAGCGGGCCCCCCGCAGGGGAGGGCAGCCGGGACGGTTAGCTCTTCAGCCCTGGTCTTTGTCGGGGTCCGGCTTCGGCACATCCTCGGCGGGCACGTCGGGTACCTCCGGCAGGTTGCCTCGTCCGCCGCGCACGTTGTTCGCCGCGCCGGCCGGGTCGTCCACACCGTCCAAGTCGGCCGGGTCGGGCCGCTGGCCCTCCTGGCCCACGGTGCCTTCGCCGGTCTGCGTGCCCTCACCCTCACTCATGTTGGCTCCTTCGAAGCCCGAACCTCGCGCGGACGTCGCGCGGACCGTGCGGGCATACCCGCGGGACGGCGGGCCCAAACGCGCCGGCCGGCCTCGACGTGATTGGCCGGCCCACCCCATTGGGCGGGATTCTCCATGTTCGCGACGAAGAAGCCCGCCCAGTCACCGGCGAGGGGTCGACTGACCCGTGACGGCGAACGCGGTGGGTGTCAGGGTGGGACTCGTGGAGAAGTCCTCGTTGACGGCCCTCGGTCGGGAACGGCTCGAGCTGGCGCGGCGCGCTCCGAGTGGCCGCAGTGCCGACACCGTCTACGGCGGCCATGAGCACGCCCTCCGCCAAACGGTGATCGCGCTGGTCGGCGGACGGGAGCTCAGCGAGCACGAGAACCCGGGCGAGGCTACGGTGCATGTGCTGCACGGACGAGTTCGGCTCAACGGCAACGGCCACAGCTGGGACGGCACCCCGGGTGACCTGTTGACGGTCCCGCCGGCGCGGCACTCGCTGTCGGCGCTGGAGGACTCGGTCGTGCTGCTCACGGTCGTGAAGACCCGCCCCTGAGGGCTATCGGGCGGGTCAACGTCGCAGGAGGTTCGCCGTGTGTCATTACTGCGGTTGCCGGGACATGCCGCTGTTACGGGACTACATCGCCGAGCATGAGCGTGTCATCAACCTCGGCGGCGCGGCGGTGCGCGCCCTCGACCGCGGCGACCAGGACCAGGCCCGGGCTCTCCTGGCGTCGATGCCGACGAGCTGGATACGCACTGGCGGGGCGAGGTGGATGGACTGTTCGCAGTGATGGCGTCCGATGAGCTCTACGCCCAGCACATCGAGCCCTTGGTGCGCGAGCACCGTGAACTAGCGGCCCTGCTGGATTCGGTCGACGTCTCTGAACCCAGGGACCAGGACCGCATCCGGCGGGCCGTCGATGACCTGCACGGGCACGTCGCCAAGGAGGAGGACGGGCTGTTTCCCGCCTCGCTGACCGCTCTTGGAGCGGAGGAGTGGGACGCGGCCATGGCGGCGTGGCAGCGCGCCCATCCCGAGCGGCAGATGATCGCGGACGCCTGACCAGGCGTGGACGTCGCCCGAACACAGCACGGCGGCCGAGGTTCGAGCACTCTCGTCACCACAGGGACACGTTCGGACGTGCCCGTCAGGTGACAGTGATATCCGAACCTCAGATACGCCTCTCCTGAGCGCTCGCGTCAGGCCGGTTCTTCGTTGTTGCGGGCCGCCGCTCGGTTTCCCCACACGGTCAGTCGCTCGACCAACGACGAGCCCAACCGGCGCCGCGCGACTCGGCCCTCGACCGTGTCCGTCGGCCGGCCTGGCCCGTCGGGCAGGAGGCGGGCAAACAGCGACAGCGCGGCCGCCGTGGTCGCCGGCGCCACGCCTTCCACGCGGGCGCCGACCTTGGCGAGCGGGGTGAGGATGACGACGCTTCGCCCTCGCAGGATGCCGCGGACGATCCGGGCGGCGGCGCGTTCGGCGTCCATCGACACCAGGGGAAGCGACGCGCCGGGGGCGAACCACGCATACTCGGACGGCTGGTCACCGGTGAACTCGGCGCGCAGGTGCGAGCCGGTCCGCATCAGGCCGGGCGCTACCGTGGTCGCCGTGACCCCGGTGCCGGCGAGCTCGGCGCGCAAACCGTTGCTGAAGCCGACGGCTCCGAACTTGGCCGTGCTGTAGGGCAGCAGGTGCGGCACGCTGATCAGACCACCGATGGACGCGATGGTCCCGATGCGGCCGCGGCCGCGCTCTCGCATCCGCGGGACGACGGCCAGGGCGAGGTTGATCGGCCCCCACTCCATGGTGTCGATCGCCTCCTCGAAGTGCTGCCGGGTCAGCGAGTTGAGGGGCCCGACCTGGATGACGCCGGCCACATGGACAGAAACCTCGATCGGTCCGAGCTCGTCCTCGACGCGCGCAACCTGCTCCTCCACGAGCTCGTGGTCGCGGACGTCGCAGACCATTCCGGCCGCGGTGATGCCGTCGTCGGTCAGGGCCACGACGGCTCGATCGAGCTCGGCTGCGTCACGCGCCCAGAGCACGGGCGTATACCCTCGCCGCCCAAGTTCTCTGGCGATGAGCAGGCCGAGCCCGCGTGAGCCTCCGGCGACGATGGCGACAGGTCCCGTGGTCATGCCGTTGAGGTACCCCCACGAGGCGCGGTGAAGCGCATACCGGCTCCTAGGGTTGAGGCTCGGCGCCTCGGGTATGTGGCCGGGCATGCGCGCACTCACGTGGCAGAGCAAGGGACACGTCGAAGTCAAGGACGTGCCGGACCCCACCATCCAGGAGCCGACGGACGCGATCGTCCGCATCACCTCAACCGCGATCTGCGGGTCCGACCTCCACCTCTACGACGTGCTGGCGCCCTACCTGACGCCGGGCGACGTCCTCGGGCACGAGTTCATGGGCATCGTCGAGGAGGTGGGCTCCGACACGGGCGAGCTGTCCGTGGGTGACCGCGTCGTCGTTCCGTTCAACATCTCGTGCGGCCACTGCTGGATGTGCACGCACGGCCTCCAGTCCCAGTGCGAGACCACCCAGGTCACCGAAGAAGGCAAGGGTGCACGGCTGTTCGGGTACACGAGTCTCTACGGCGCGGTGCCGGGTGGCCAGGCGCAGTATGCGCGAGTGCCGCAAGCGCAGTACGGCCCGATCCGGATCCCCCAGGAGGGAGCCGACGAGCGGTACCTCTACCTCTCCGACATCCTCCCGACCGCCTGGCAGGGAGTGGAGTATGCGAACCTGCCAGAGGGCGGGACGCTCGCGGTGATGGGGCTGGGGCCGGTTGGTCAGCTGGCGACCCGCGTCGGGCAGCACGTCGGAGCCGACCGGGTCATCGGCGTCGACATGGTCCCCGAGCGGCTGGCCATGGCCGCCGCGCACGGAATCGAGACGCTGGACGCCTCCACCGTCGACGACGTCGGCGACGCACTCCTCCAGATGACCGGTGGCCGGGGCGCGGACTCGGTCATCGACTCTGTCGGCATGGAAGCGACTGGCAACCCGGTCGCCAAGGCGGTCATCGGCGTCGCCAGCAGCCTGCCCAAGCCAGTTGCCCGGGCGGCGACCAACCGGTTCGGCATCGACCGGCTGGCCGCCCTGACCGCGTCCATCGAGGGGGTCCGTCGCGGCGGGACCGTTTCGCTGCTCGGCGTCTACGGCGGGATGGCCGACCCCATGCCCATGATGGAGCTCTTCGACAAGCAGATCACCATGCGGATGGGGCAAGCCAACGTCCGCCGCTGGAGCGACGGTCTGCTCGAGCTGCTCCAGCAGCCGGAGGACGTCTTCGACGTCGAGGGCCTGGCGACGCATCACGTCGACCTGGAGGCGGCCGCCGACGCCTACGAGATGTTCAAGGAGAAGCGGGACGGCTGCATCAAGGTGGTGCTGAAGCCGGCCGCCTGAGGGACGGGCCGCTCGGCGGCCGGGTCGGCATCCGTCGCATCGAGAACCGGCGGTCGGCCGGCGCGATCTCGTAGTCGAGGTCCGCCAGGCGCTGGCCGCAGCGCGCGAGGATCTGAACCGTGGCCGGTTCGCCCGGACAGCGGTGTCCCTCTAGCGGCTCGCCACCGCCCTGGGGCACGAAGTCGTAGGCGCTGAACGTCTGGTCGACGAACCGTTCCGGGCGGAACTCGTCCGGCGCCGGCCACCGCATCTCGAAGTGGTTGGTGCCCCAGATGTCGAGCACCAGCCGATGGCCCTGGGGTAGGCGGTGGCCCTGCCAGGTGATCGAGGAGCGCGCTCGGGCGGCCAGCACCGGGACGAAGGGGTAGGAGCGGCGCAGCTCGTGGGCGAACGCCTCGCGCCACGCCGGCTCCCCGCCCTCGCTGCGCAGCCGGTCGCGGAGCTCCGGGTGCTCGGCGATGGCGACCGCCGCGAAGGCGACGAACCAGGCCACCGCGACCGTAGGACGGAGCAGGTTGAGTAGCTCCACGGCGGCGGTGCGCTCGTCCAGCGGCGCCCCGTCGAGATCGGTGGCACGGGCGATCCGGTCGAGCGGCGAGCGGTGCTCAGGATCACGCTGCGCGGTACGGCTGGCTCGCACGGCCTCGGCCGCCCACGCCTCGCAGCGGCGGCGAGCCATCCGGCGACGGGCGCCTTCCGAGACACTGGCGGAACCGAAACCCTCCACCATGGTGGCGAGATCCGCGGCGGCGCCCGGTCCGGGTCGCGGTTGCACGCCCGCCCAGGTCAGGACGGCATCCCCGAGGATCTCGACCGCCTCGTCGAAGACCCGGACTGGCTGTCCCTGCGGCCATCGCAACTGCCGCTCCTGCCAGGAGGCGTCGACGGCGTCGGCCAGCGCGGCGACCCCGAGGCGATCCAGGCTGGCGAGGAACACGGCCTTGCGATGCGTATGCGCATGGTCGTCGAGGCCGTGTACGGCACCGCGACCGAACAGCGGGTTCGCGACGACCGCGGGCACGGCGTGCCGGCGGCGGAAGAGCAGTGTGTCGTAAAAGAGCCGCACGCCGTCCTCGCCGCGGACCAGGAGTGCCCGACGACCCCCCATCCGTACCGGCATCGCGGTGGCCTGGGGATCCGGCCACACCGTCCGGAGCGCCGCATACCCGCCCGAGGTCAGCTGCGCGATGAGGTCCTGCGGACGGCGGGCCATGCTCGGCGGGTACCCGGTGCCGCGACCCACAAACTGGCTCGAGCGGCCCCGCCGGGACGCCCGCATACCCGCCCCCGACGTTGTGGTCGCGCTCGGCAGCGCGTGAGTGGGCCTACTTTCGCTCGGCCTCGACGTGGACGCGCCGTCCGGTCACCGAAGTCGGGTCGATCCGGAGCAACCACGGCTTGGCCCCGGACTGCCAGGGGTCGAGCCGAGCCGACCGCAGGGCTGTCACCGCGTCGACCTCCTCGATGGGACGAGCCACGCCCTTGACGACGACGCTCCAAGCGCTGCCGTCTTCCGCCGTGTACCCGTCGGCCTCGAACGCCACGACACGGTCCCGAGCGGCGGCCAGCTTCGGCCCCGCTGCGGTGCGGAAGAGGATCCCGCCGTGGTCCACGACGTAGTTGACCGGGAAGACGTCCGGCTCGCCGCCTCGCACGACGGCCAGCCGGCCGACCGGCGAGTCGTTCAGCAGCCGCCAGCATTCTTCGGTGATCAGGACCTCGGTGTTGGAGGAGACGAGGGTGCTCATGTCCTTCACCGTCAACCGGCCGGCGCGAGGAGGCCAGGGCCGAAGGTCCCGGGCGGCTCCTCCCATTGATGTCAGTCGCGAGGAATGGCGGGTTTCCGGCTTGCGTCGATGATGCGGTTGAGCCCGTCGCGCAGCTCTTCGAGATCCGCGACACTCATGTCCAGCCGGTCCAGGATGGCGGCGGGTATGCGTTCGGCTCTGGCCCGGGTCCGCCGGCCCTTGGTGGTCAGCGACACCGCCAGCGCCCGCTCGTCGCGGGGGTCGCGCTGCCGGGTCACCATCCCGCCGGCCTCGAGGCGCTTGAGCAGCGGTGAAAGCGTGGCGGGCTCCAGGCTGAGCCGCCGTCCCAGCTCGGTCAGGGTGAGTGGGCTCTCCTCCCAGAGGGCGAGCATGACGAGGTACTGAGGGTGCGTCAGGCCCATGGGCTCGAGAAGGGGCCGGTAGAGCCCGATGACGTTCCGTGAGGCAACCGCCAGGGCAAAGCAGACCTGCCGGTCGAGGGCGAGCAGGTCATCCGGAACCCTTGCGGCCGAAGCGGATGCGGACGAGGGCATGTCGTCATGATACTGAAGTGTCCGATATAGTTAGCGCACTAATGGTAAGTCCAAGAGGGGAACTGGACGTCACGTGGCCAAAGCTAATTCGGAGGGTCTGTCCCTCGCCTACCGGATCCTTTATCAGATCCGTTACCTCGGACTGCACCTGTACGGCCCGGCTCAGCTGGGCGACGCGGAGGACCCGCACGCCCGTTTGAAGCGCGAGCGGGAGCGCAAGATCGCCGACGCCCGTAGGGCGCGCTCCAAGCGATAGCCGTTTTGTCGTCGGGTCGAATGGCTTGGCGCTGCCGGGGCTAGGGACCAAGGTCCTGGGAATATCAGTGTGCAGCGGTCATCCTTCTCGGGTGAAGTGCGCACGCACCGGTCTCGCGAGGCTGACCTCGACCGGCCGACCTGAGACGGGGGAGCGCGATGGCGTCGCCAGCCAGCCAGCGGGGACATCAGGTGAGTCG
>JBKPQA010000042.1:0-17386 GCA_046733835.1 Actinomycetota bacterium | reverse complement strand
ATGAGTCCGTCGGCCCACGAGACGCTAGTCGCCCGTGACGCCGTCGGCGAGCTCGCGGAGGATGTCGAGGTGGCCGTTGTGTCGTGCGGTCTCTTCGATCAGGTGCGTGATGATGTACCGCAACGCGAAGGGCTTGCCGGTGTTGTCGTCTCGACCGACTGCTTCTGCGTCCCAGTCGCGCGCAGCAATGACGTCGTCGGTGTGGGCCGCCTGCTGGGCGTACTCGTCGAGGAGTTCAGCAAGGGGTTGCTCGAGTCCACGGCGCATCTGCAGCTCGGAGTCGTCGTCCGTGCCTGGCCACTGGTTCCGGCCGCCGAGGAAGACCACGTCGATCCAGAAGGCTTCTGACCAGCGCAGATGGCTGACCAGGCCCGCAATGCTCATGGACGGCGAGTTCGGCAGCGGGGTCTGGACCGCGTCCGATTGCGACAGGCCGACGCACTTGGCGTGCACGGTCAGGCGGACATAGCTCAGGAGTTGGCTCAACGTGGCGCGTTCGTCGAACGACGTCGGGAAGTCGGTGCGTTTGCTCAGGTCGATGGAGGTCATGGAGGGTCCTCTGGGTGAGGCGTTGCTGGGAACCATCACATCAGCAAACGCTCCGCCTGCCCGCCTTGGACGTTCACAGCAGTTCTCATTGCTGCCTGGCCGAGGCGTGGTGGACGCACGCCCCTCGGCACGAGCGCGCGTTACGCCCAATGTGACGCCGGGTCACAGTGGCGAGGTGCCGCACCCTGATTGACGCAGCAGCCTCTATGAAGCAGCTGAACCAGTCGTCCTAGAGAGTGGCCCGACGACGACGACTAGGACTGGGTCGCCAGCGCAAACGGCAGGACGGCGTCGGCGCCGGCCAGGCGTAGGGTCCGCGCCGCCACGGTCAGAGTCCAGCGCGAGTCCACGAGGTCGTCGACGAGAAGGACCGGGCCGGAGGCCTCGCTGAGGCCCTCCGTCACCGACGGCCCGACCGCGAACCGGTCCCACACCCCGGCCAATCGGAACGCGCTGTTCCCGCCCGGCTCGCCGGTCGGACCGCCATGGACGAGCTCCAGCGCGCCGAAGACCGGCAACCGTCCGATCGAGGCGAGTCCCTGAGCCACCGACGCAACCAGCTCGGGCCTCCGGCGTGAGGGCATCGGGACGACGCCGATCGGCCGCTCCTCCCAGTCCCAGTCGCGCAGCACGTCGACACAGGCGCGGAGCAGGTCCTCGGATGCCGGCGCATCCTCGGCCAGAACGCTTCGCAAGCGCTGACCCCACCCCAGGTCGGTGAGTCGCGCCACGGCCCGGCCGGGCCGCATCGCCTCGTGCGGCGCGAGCCGACCCGACACCGGGACGCCGAGCCGTGACATCGCCGTCGGCCACTGCCCCCGTGGTTCGATCTCAACGCCGACCCGCGCCAGCTGCTCTTGGGCGACGTTCACGGCGGCCGACGGGAGGGCCGCGTCGAACCACCGACCGGCACAGCGGTCGCACCGGCCGCACGGTGCGGCCGAGTCGTCGTCTAGGGCGCGCTGCAAGAACTCCATCCGGCAGCCGTCGCCGCGTTCGTAGTCGAGCATCAGGGCCTGCTCGCGGTCGCGCGCGGCGGCGACGCGGGCATACCGGTCCTGGTCGTACCCCCACGGCCTGCCGGTCGACGCCCAACCGCCGCTCACCCGGGTCACTGCCCCGTCGACGTCCAGCACCTTGAGCAAAAGCTCGAGCCGGGTCCGCCGGATGTCGACGGCGGCCTCCAGCGCGGGCGTGGACAGCGGTCGGCCGGACTCGGCCAGCGCGGTCAGGACCGCGTCGGCTTGCTCCTGGCGCGGCATGGACGCCGACGCGAAGTACCGCCAGATGTCGCGGTCCTCAGGGCCCGGGAGCAACAGCACGTCGGCACGCTCGGTGGCTCGCCCGGCCCGGCCGACCTGTTGGTAGTACGCGACCGGCGACGAGGGCGCGCCCAGATGGAGGACGAAGCCCAGATCCGGCTTGTCGAAACCCATCCCCAGCGCACTCGTTGCCACCAGCGCCTTGATCGCGTTGTCCCGCAGCGCTTCTTCGAGCCGCAGCCGGTCGGCGGGGTCGGTGCGGCCGGTGTAGGCGGCCACGTCGTGACCGGCTCGGCGCAAGGCGCCCGCGACGTCCTCGGCACCGGCGACGGTCAACGTGTAGACGATCCCGCTGCCCGGCAGGTCGCCCAGGTGGGCGACCAGCCACGCCAGCCGCTGCTCCGGCGACCCGAGCGGGAGCACGCCCAGCCGCAGCGACTCCCGCGCCAGGCCGCCGCGCAGCGTCAGCACGTCGTGGCCGCCGGTGCCGAGCTGTTCGGCCACGTCGGTCACCACCCGGGCGTTAGCGGTCGCGGTGGTCGCGAGGACAGGAGTATCGGCCGCCAGCGTGGCCAGGAGGTCGCGAATACGCCGGTAGTCGGGCCGAAAGTCGTGTCCCCAGTCACTGACGCAGTGCGCCTCGTCGACGACGAGCAGACCGCAGCGCCGGGCCAGGTCCGGAAGCTGCTCCTCGCGGAACCGTGGGTTGTTGAGCCGTTCGGGGCTCACCAGCAGGAGGTCGACCTCGTCGTCGGCCAGCGCCTTGGCCACCGTCGCCCAGTCCTCCGGGTTGGCGGAGTTCATCGTCACGGCACGGATCCCGGCCCGCTCCGCCGCGGCCACCTGGTCGCGCATCAGAGCCAACAACGGCGACACAATCACCGTCGGGCCGGAGCCGGCGGCGCGCAACAGTGCCGTGGCCACCACATAGACAGCCGACTTTCCCCACCCGGTGCGCTGAACGACGAGGACCCGTCGGCGGTCGGCGACCAGGGCCTCGATCGCCTCGAGCTGGCCCTCCCGGAACTCGGCGTCCCGGCCGACCAGCCGGCGCAGGACGTCAGCCGCCTCAGCGGCGACGACGGTTGAGGCAGCGGGCACGCGCCCCACCGTATGCCGCGGCGGCAACCAGAATGATTGGCCTGGTCACCCAGCCATCCAATGGCTCAGGCGCTAGAGCCATTCAGACCTACCGTCGAAAGCATGACACCGCAGCAGCAGACCTCCGGGATGTCCGTCGGGCAGGGCGCCGCGTTGACCATCGGCGCCGTCCTTGGCACCGGAGTGATCTCGCTGCCCGCCATGGCCGCCGGGATCGCCGGCCCCGCCTCGATCCTGGCCTGGCTCGCCCTCGTCCTACTCTCCGTGCCGCTGGCCACGACCTTCGCGGCCCTCGGCGCTCGGTATCCGGACGCCGGCGGAGTCTCGACGTATGCCCGTCTGGCCTTCGGTAGCCGAGCGGCCACGGCCATCGGCTGGCTCTTCTACGTCGTTGTGCCGGTGGGCGCGCCGCCGGCGGCAGGCTTCGCCGCGGGTTACGTGGCCGATCTCGTCGGGGGGTCGCGGACCACCACGATCTGGGTGTCAGCGGTGATCATCGCCGGCGTCGCGCTGCTCAACTGGTTCGGCGTGCGCATCTCGGGGCGGGTCCAGCTGGGCATGGCCGCGGTGCTGGCCACGCTTCTCGTCCTCGCGATCGTGGCCGCTCTTCCGCACGCGGACCTCGGCCATCTGACTCCCTTCGCTCCCTACGGCTGGGCCGCCGTCGCGCCGGCCGCTGCGGTCGTCGTCTGGGGCTTCGCCGGATGGGAGGCCGTCACCTCACTCACGGCCGAGTACCGCAACCCTGCTCGTGACGTCCCCCGCGCCGCCATGGCCGCGGTCGTCGTTGTCGGCGTCCTCTACCTCGGCGTCGTTACGGCGAGCATGCTCGTCCTCGGTCCCCGTACCGGCACGAGCCAGGCACCACTGGCCGAGCTGCTGGGCCGGACGTTCGGGACGCCGGGCCGCGTCCTCACAACACTCGTCGCCGTCCTGCTCACGGTGGGTGCGATCAACGCCTACTTCGCGGGCGCCGCCAAGCTCGGTGCCGCGCTGGGCCGGGACCATTCCCTGCCAGGCTGGTTTGCGCGAGGGGGACAGGTCGGGCAGGTTCCGCGCAGATCTCTCCTCGTCACCACCGTTCTCTCCCTGACCGCGCTGGTCGCGACCGCGGCGTTGCACGTCGACGTGGCCTCGGTCGTCCTCGTTGCGACGGGCGCCTTCACGGTGATCTACGTGGTGGGCACCGCGGCGGCAATCCGCCTGCTCCCGCGGGGAACCTGGGCGTGGCGCGGCGGTCTTCTCGCCTTTACCAGCGTCGTGGCGCTGCTCCTGGTGAACGCCACCCACTCGGCGTGGACGCTCGGCGTCGCCGCGGCGGCCGTCGCCTATGAGACCGTCATCTCGCGCCGCAGCACCCGGAGGAGCCGTCGGAGCCCCTCGTCGACCCGGTCGTCGGCCACAGCGCCGTACCCCACCGCCAGCCCTTCCACGCCGATGGACGCGGAGCCCTGCTCAGCGAGGTAGTACCCGTCCAGGGACTCGACGGCCACTCCGGCCCGGCGGGCCGCGGCCACCACCCTCTTCGCCACCCCAGGCCGGCCCTCTGCAATCCGGACGCAGACGTGCAGACCCGCCGAGGACGGCACGACGGAAACCCCCTGAACCGGCTCGAGGGCGGCGAGCACGGCCGCCCGCCGGCTCGCGTACACGCTGGAGGCCTTGCGCACGTGGCGCGCGAGCATCCCGTCGTCGATAAACCGGGCCAGCGCCGCCTGCGTCGGCATCGGGCTGAACCCGTCCGACAGCTGGCGCGCGGCTCGCAACGCCGACCGGAGCGACGGCGGTGCGACGACGAAGCCGAGGCGCACTGCGGGCAGCATCGTCTTGGAGAACGACCCGACGTAGCACACCCGGCCGGCCGGGTCGAGGCTCACCAATGGTTCCAACGGCCTTGATGAGAAACGGAACTCGCTGTCGTAGTCGTCCTCGATCACGAGGGCGTCGTGTTGTTGAGCCCAGTCGACCAGCGCCATCCGCCGCCGCAGCGACATCGCCACGCCGGTCGGGAACTGGTGCGAAGGCGTGACGTAGACCAGCCGAGCGCGCGACGGGAGCGCCTCGATTACGAGGCCTTCCTCGTCGACCGGGACCGGCGCCACTCGCATACCCGAAGTGACGAGAAGCGTTGCCGCCGGCGGGTATCCGGGGTCCTCGACCGCGACGGCGTCGCCAGGATCGAGCACGACTCGGCCGATTAGATCGAGAGCATGTTGCGTGCCGTTCGTGACGAGGATGTCCTCGGCATCGCACAGCACCGAGCGTGAGACGCCGACGTACCGGCTCACCGCCTCCCGGAGCCCCTGATGACCCGCCGGATCGGCATACCGGCCAGGACAATTCGCCCGAACTCGCATCTCTGACGCGACCAGTCGGCGCCACGTGTCGAACGGAAAGAGCCCAGGATCAGGGACACCGACACTGAAGTCATACGGGACGGCGTCACTCACGGTCACCGGGGCAGGGTCCGCCGTCCACCCTCGACGGGGCCGGACCGCCCCGGTGCGCCGCCGGCCGCGCGTACCGGTCGAGGGGACACTGTCTGCGACGTAGGTCCCGGCGCCGACGCGGGCGATGAGGAAGCCTTCGGCGACAAGGCGTTCGTATGCGGTGGCAACGGTTCCGCGCGACAGCTCCAGCTGAGTGGCGAGGTCACGGGTCGGCGGTAGGCGGTCGCGGGGTCGCAACCGCCCGTCGCGGATCGCCTCGCGGAGCTCGCGGTAAAGCCGCGTGGTGAGGTCCCCTCCGCTGGAGCGGCTGAGATGGAGATCCACCCGCGGCAACCTACCGGCGATCGACGGCGCCGCTCGTTGTCTTAGACGGTCGGGAGAGGCCGACGACGTCGACGAGCCGAGCGACCGACGGCACCGCGAGGAACCCAGCCTTCGTCGCCTCGTCCTCGGCTCCCTCCAGCCGGCGGTCCACATAGGCCTGGGCCAGCGCTCGTAGCCGAACGCGCTGCTCCTCATGGTCTCGCCCCCCCGCGGAGAGCATCTCCCAGAGGCTCGCGAGCACCGTCGGCGGCCGCATCGACACGTCTAGCGCCTGGCGGTCGAGGCGGGCGACGATCCGAGCCGCCTCGCTGGCCGCGTCCGACGGGCCAAGGTCCTTGACCCGCTCCACCGCCAAGCCCAGGACGTGACACTGCGGCACCGCCGCCTCCGCACCGCTCTCGCTCAACATGGCCGCTGCCTGCGCAGCCGCGGCGCCGGCTTCGTCGAGGACCGCCGGGTCGCCGGACGCGAGGAGGGCGTAGCCGTGGGCGAGCAGCGCCTGCCCGGCGTTCTGCGGCCCGACCGTCTCCACCTGCGCGTCCTTGGCGACCGCGCGGGTGTGCGCGACGGTTTCCGCCACGGGCTCGGCGTACTCCAGGCACCCGATACCGAGCCACGTTGCGGCGTCAAGGGCCACCATGACCGCGCCGACCTCCAGACCGGTCCGCCATGAGAACTCCAGGTTTTCGCGAGACGACGGCCAACGGCTCGTCCACAGCTCGATCAGGCCGAGCACGGTGCGGTTCGTCGCACCCGCTTCGACGTCGGCCAGCGCGTCCGTGCGCTCGATCGCCTGCCGGCACCAGCGCTCCGCCGCAGAGAAGTCCCCCAACAGCAGCGAGCTCGACGCCAGGTTCCCGAGGACGACAGCCTGGCGGTAAAGGTGACCGGAAGCCATGAACACCGGCAGCACCTGCTGGAACAGTTCCAGCGACTCGTCCAGCCGGCCGAGGTGGAAGAGGGTGACGGCGTGCTGGGCGAGGGCCGTGCTCTCCGCCTCCAGGTCGCCGTCCTTGGCGAACTCCTCGCGCGCCTGCGCCCCCAGGTCGAGCGCGTCCGCGAGCCGGCCCTCGTTGCTGGCCAGCATGGCAAGGTACCGCAGCGACTCGGCGACGATCGCGGTCCGGCCCTGCGCTCGACCGACATCCAGCGCGGTGTTGAGCCGGTCCCTCGCCGCCGCACCCTCGCCGTGCCAAGTCAACGCCTTGCCGGCCCAGAGATGGCCTTCGGCAACCTGGTCGTCGAGCCCGCAGTCGCCGGCGAGGTCGGCGGCCCGGACCGCCAGGTCGACAGCCTCGTCGTACTCGCTCGCCTCGAATGTTCGGCGGCTCTGGGCGAGCAGCGTCCTGACGGTGCGCGCGGAGTCGTCCAGCTTGACGCTCAGCTCGGCCATCCGAGCCAGGGCGGTGCCCTGGGCGACGCGGTCCCCGAGCCGCTCGAAGACGTCTTCTCGCTCGGCGGCGACGTCGAAGAGCAGCCGGAGGTCGTCGGCCGGGACCAGCTGCTGCGCCCGCTCCAGCAGGTGCGTGGCCTCCTCAAGGGCGAAGACGCGGTTGGCCCGGCGTCCGGCTCGCAGGTACCAACCGGCAGCCGCCGGATCGTGAGCCTGGTCGAAGTGCTCCGCGACGATCGCGGCATACTCCTCGACCCGACCGGTCCGCGCGGTGACGTCGGCGAGCCAGAGCGCGGCTCGCCGGTGGTACTCGCGGCGCCTGGCTCGCAGGACGCTGTCGTATGCGACATCGCGCAACAGCGCGTGCTTGAAGAGGAATTCGCGTGCCGAGCCGAACGCGGAGAGCTCGCGCTCGAACACGAGGTCGCGCTCGAGGAGGTGGTCGAACGGCGCAACGCCATCAGGGCCGTCCGACTCGAGAGAAACCACAGCCTGGTCCCAGAAGATCCGGCCGACCACCGAAGCCCGTTGTAGCAAAGCGCGCTCGGACGGAGTCAGGGCGTCGAGGCGCGCCTGCAGCAGTCCCTTGAGCGACGGCGGCACCACCACTCGACTCACGAGGTCCTCAACCACTCGCCAGTGCGGCGTATCCGGCACCACGACGCCGGAGTCGATGAGCCACGTGACGAGCTCCTCGACGTAGAACGGGTTGCCTTCCGCGGCGTCGACGACCAGGTCGACGAGCTCGGCGGAGGGGTTATCGACCCGCTGAAGCAGCTCCCGGACCAGGTTGCGGCTCTCGCGGCGGGACAGCGCTCCGAGGTTGAGGCGCACGTGGTGCTCCAGGCCGGAGCCCCAGCGCGGCCGTTCCTCGAAGAAGGTCGACCGGGTCGTCGCGACGACCATGATGCGAGCGTCGCGCCACATACGGTCCGCCTCGTCGAGCAGCCGGATGGACGTGCTGTCGGCCCAGTGCAGGTCCTCGAGGAGGATGACCACCGGTTGTGAGTCCGCGAGCCTCTCAAAGTACCGGCCGAGGGCGACCGTCGCCTGGTCGCGTACGCTCTGCGGCTCCGTAGGCACTCCCTCTCGCGCGGCCTGGTCCGGGCCGAGGTCGAAGCCCAGCCAGGTCCCGACGACGTGCGCCGCCCGCATCGCCTCCTCGCCCTCCCCGTAGGACCGGACGAAGCCGCGCTCCAGCTTCTCGCGGACGACGTGCGGCGGGTCGGTCTCGGCGATCTCCATGCGGGTGGCGATGACGTCGCGGGTCAGCGAGTTGGCGCGGTTCTGCTCGACCTGGGAAGCGCGCCCCCGAAACCACCAGACGACCTGCTCCTGCTCGGCGAGCCACTGGTCGAAGTCGCGCAACAGCCGGGACTTGCCGATGCCGGCGTCCCCGACGATGTCGACCACGAGGTACCGGCCGTCGTGGACGACGTCAAGGAAGCGCTCCTGAAGGAAGGCCATCTCGCTCGCCCGCCCGACGGTGCCGGCTTCGATGCCCTCCACGAGGCCGACCCGGTCCAGGGTGAACCCCCGGGGCCGCGGGGACACCACAACGTAGGCGTCGACCGGCCCCTCGAGTCCCTTGAGGTCGAGCGCCGGCACCCGCTGGACGTTGAAGGCCCGGCGGACCTGCCGGTACGTCTCGGTCGAGACGAGGACGCGGCCCTCGGGAGCCGCCGACTGGAGGCGGGCGGCGCGGTTCACCGTCGGCCCCACGGCGACGAACTCGTGTCCCGCCCGCTCGCCCAGGGTGCTGACGACGACCTCACCCGTGTCGATCCCCACCCGCATCCGAGGGGTCACGCCGAATCGGCGCGCGACCTCCGCGCTCAGCTCGGCCGTCGCCGCCGTCATGGCCAGGCCAGCGCGGACCGCGCGCTCGGCGTCGTCCTCGTAGGAGCGCTGGAGCCCGAATACGGCCATGGCGGCGTCCCCGATGAACTTCTCAACGACGCCCCCGTGGGCCTCGATGGCTTTTTGCCAGCGGGCGAAGCACGCGTCCACGACGGCCCGGGTGTCCTCTGGGTCGAGCCGACGGGACAGGACGGTGAAGTCGACCAGGTCCGCGAAGAGCACGGTGACCAGTCGGCGTTGCTCGCCGAACTGTCCGGAAACCAGCTGGGCGTGCCGCTCCCGGAGCGGGGCCAGGGCGGTCTCGACGACGTCGTCGCCGAGGGCGGCTCGCTGGGCCTCCAGCGCCGCGATGGCCCGCTCGACGGCGGCGAGGTCACCGCCGCGGGTCGCGGCGCCCGAGGACGGCGACGTCGAACCGGTCGGGCCCATGCCGCCTACGGTAGGTCGCGCCGCTTCGCGGCAACGACGAACGGCCCGGAGGTGGCTGTTCGGACAGTATGCGAGGCCGGTTCGTGGTGTCATGGCCCCACCTGTCGAGCCAGCCCAGGGAGTTTCGCGTATGCGTGTCAGTGCCACGACGACGTCGATGTCCTGGATTCCGTCCGACTCGGTGTGGGGGCCACTCAAGCTGGGGTTCGACCTGGGGCTGTCGCACTGGGACGAGCCGCTGCCGGAGCGGTTATCCGGGATCGAGGACGTCGACGCTCTCCACAGAGGGGGTCGATTCCGGTTCGCCAACGTCCTCCAGGGCTGGGTCGAGGTTGAGGACCGCAGGATCGTCGGCCACGGCTTCGGTGACCGTTCGGGCTTGGTCATGGGGGAGACGACGGTGCGGCTCGCGCGGGGCGGGGTCACCTTCCAGGCCATCGGGCTGCCGGTCCTCCGGTCGGCCGAGGTGACTGGAGACGAAGACGGAGGCGACGCCGTGGTGTTCCGGCAGACCGTCGGTGGACGGACCGCGATCCCGCTGCCCCGCCCGGTCCCGCACCCGCCGTTCGTGCGGTGGCAGGCGCCGCTCGTGTGGACGACCCTCGCGTTGACCCTGCGGGCGGACGGTTCGTCGCAGGCGCGGATGACGGGGGCCAGCACGTTCCCGAGGCACTGGGTCTACGGGACGGACGGAGTCGTGGCGTGGAAGTCGGCCCTTACCGACGAGTCGCGCTGGATGCGGCACTCCTTCGGCGAGCGGACGCCCTGGAGCGACAACGACAACGAGGCGTTGGTGACTGAGGTCGAGTCTCAGGTCGAACGTCAGCTGTCCACCGAGATCATGCGAGGCGGCGCCAAGCCGGAGATCCGACGGCTGCCCGAGGGGTCGTTGCTCACCCGGCAGGGCGATCCCGGTGACGAGCTCTACCTGGTTCTCGACGGCGTGGCCGTGGTGGAGGTCGACGGCCGCGCGGTGGCCGAGGTCGGGCCTGGCGCGGTCGTCGGGGAGCGAGCCATTCTCGAGGCGGGGCTGCGGACCTCGACGGTTCGCGGGGCGACTCCGTTGCGGGTCGCGGTGGCCCGACGCGACGCCATCGACGTAGAGAAGCTTCGCGCCCTGGCCGACACGCATCGTCGGGAGGACCAGCCGATGGGCGACGCCCCGACCGCGCCGCTGGACTGACCCTCAGGAGGACTCACTCGGCGAGGAGTCGAGTTCGTCCGCCTCGCGGGCCGCAGCGCGCCGGCCGTACCACCTGGCGAGGGGCACGACGCTGGCACCGTGCACGAGCACGCTCACCAGCACGGTGACGACCATGACCTCCGCCACGAAAGCGTTGTCGGGAGGGGCCAGCTCGATGTAGGCGAGCAACCCGAACGCGATCGACGCGAGACCACGTGGACTAACCCACCCGAGGAACCAGCGGTCGGGCCGCTCGATGGTGGTGCCGGCCAGGGAGAGGACCACCGGTAGGGTCCGCGCGACGGCGACGGCGAGGAAGGCGAAGAGCACGACAGCCCAGTTGGTCCCGTTCGCGAGTGTCTGGTTGATCAGCTGCCCGAAAAGGAACCAGACGAGCAGTCCGAGGAAGACGCCGGTGTCCTCGACGAGGTGCACGGCGTCCTTGGGCAGGTGCTCGGCTGCGGAACGGAACAGCAGCCCCGCGACGAACGCAGCGACGAACCCGTTGCCCTTGAAGGCGATCGAGACGAGGTACGCCATGATGGGAAGCATCAGGACCGCGATTCGGAGGGCGGGCGGCTCGGTCCATCCACGGTCGTACGCGTGGCGGATGAGCCAGCCGCACCCGAAGCCGATCACCGCTCCTACCGCGATCGCAATAACAAACGCGGGCACCGCTTCGATGAGGGCCTCGAGGTCCGGCGTCGCCTCGTCCTCGGCGGCTTCGGCGGCGGCGACGGCGAAGAGGAACAGGGGAGCGATGAAGCCGTCGTTGAAGCCGCTCTCAACGTTGATCAGATCCCGGAGCCGGGCGGGCACCCGCCGGTCGCGGATCAACGAGACCACCGGCGCCAGATCGGTCGGCATGACCACCGTCGCGATGCACGCGAGAATCCAGAAGTTCATGTGCGGGAAGGTGAGCGCGCCGAACGCCACCGCGAGGACGACGGACAACGGCAGGGCGATGAGGAGCAGCCGCGCCGTCAGCTTCGGCTCCTTGCCGAAGAAGCCACCTTCCACCTCCGTGGCGTCGACGAACAGGACGACCGCAAGGACGACCTCGACAAAGTGCTCGACGATTGAGGTCTCGAGGTCGATGACGTAGAGCGGGTTGGACCCGGCAGTCAACGCCACGCCGGCGGCGAGCATGGCGATCGGCGCAGTGATGCTCCATCGCGCCAGTCGACCGGCGACCATTCCCCAGATAAGGGGGATCAGCAGCAGCACCGCCAGGGCCAGCACGGGCCAACTCTCACACGCATACCCCGGTTGTCGCGAGGCTCGTACCAGGGCGTGTCAGCGACGTGTCGACGCAGCCGCATCACGTTTCAGACCACCGCTTCCCCTCCGGTCCGCACCAGGTCGAGCAGGCGGCTCAGGACGCGGAGGCACGCCTCGACGTCCGCACGCGTTAGAGACTCCGCGACCGGAGCGAGCGCGGCGGCCTCGGCCGTTCGGATCGCGCGGACCACGGCGTGACCCTCTGGGGTGATGGCGACGAGGGACGACCGCTGGTGCGCGGGGTTCGCGCCAAGGGTGACCCAGCCGCCGTCCGCGGCCTCGTTGACGCAACGCTGGACGAACTGGCGGCTGAGCCCGAGGACCTCCGCGATGCGGGGGACGGTGAGTGCATCGCGGGCTCGGAGCAGGTCCAGCACCGCCCGAACCCCCACCGGGACACCGCCGGCGGCGTCGAGGTTGCGGACGCTCAAACGGTAGAGGGGACCGAGCAGGTCGAAGACCCGAGCCAGCTCGGCGGCCGTGGCCTGAGGCATCCGCGCAGTATGACACCTTGGTTGACAGATTGTGCGACGTAATGACACCTTGGGTGTCATGATTGGCGCGCTGACGCGAACGCTCGTGCCCGTCGATGGCGGTCAGCTCGCGGTCTGGACCAACGACCGCGGCGGCCGCGCGCTGGTGTTCCTCCACGGCGGAGGACTGGACCGGCGCATGTGGCAGCAGCAGGTCGCCGCGTTCGTCGAGTCGAACCGAGTCGTGCTGGTGGACGCCCGGGGGCACGGCGAGTCATCCACGGCCACCGACGCATACCGCCACTGCGACGACGTGGCGGCGGTGCTCTCGGCGCTGGACCTCGGGCCGGCGGTCTTGGTCGGCCTCTCGATGGGCGGCGGTACGGCGGTCGACGTGGTGCTGGAGTATCCGGACCTCGTCGCGGCGCTGGTCGTCTCCGGCGTGGGTACTAGCGAGCCGGAGTTCACGGACCCGTGGGTGCTCGACGTCTTCGCCGAGTGGAAGGCGGCCGAGGAAGCGGGGGACCCCCAGCGCTGGCTCAACGCTTTTATGCGCTTCGCCGGCGGCCCGTACCGGTCCCTGGACGACGTCGACCCGGACGTGGTCAACCGATTGCGCCGGATGGCCTGGGACACCTTGCAGCACCACGCGGTTCAGAGCTTCCTTCCGCCGACCCCGGTGACTCGGACGTGGGAACGGGCCTGCTCGATCGCCGTGCCGGTGGTCGCGGTGAGCGGAACCCTCGACTCGCCGGACCACATCCGAATGGCGCACCGACTGGCCGCGACTGCTCCCGACGGACGGGTGGTGGACATCGCCCAGGCGGCCCACTACCCCAACATGGAGCAGCCCACGGCGTTCGACGAGGCGGTGGCCGACGCCGCCGGTTAGCGCGTCGCCCGGCTGCCAGAATGAGCGACGTGTCGAGCCGTCCCTACTGCGTCAACGTGCCCTTGCGCTGGTCCGACATGGACGCGTACGGACACGTCAACAACGTCCAGTTCCTCCGGCTGTTGGAGGACGCGCGCGTGACGGGGTTCCAGGAGTGGTTCGGCCAGGACCGCGCGCTCCTTGAAGAGGGCGTCCTCGTCGCCCGGCACGAGATCGAGTACATCGCGCCGCTCACCTTCCGGCACGCGCCGATCGCCGTCGAGATGTGGTGCACGAAGATCGGCGGGGCCGGCTTCGACCTCGGGTACGACGTGCGCGATCCCGATGACTGGGGTGAGGGCCACTACGCGCGGGCCGAAACCAGCCTGGTGGTCTACGACTTCGTCGGGTCCCGGCCGCGCCGGATGCGCCCGGATGAGAAGGCGATTCTCGAGGGTATGCGTGGTCCTGCGGTGCTCTTCCGGTGGCGGGGACGGTGACGTCTCAGGGACGGCTGTTCCTGGACGAGGAGGGGTATGCGGACCTCCGCACCTTTGTCAGCCGCGCCCGGGCGCTCGACGAGGACGGAGTGGTTCGACTCCAGGCCGAGGGCACGGTGCTGGCCGCCTACGTCGGTGTCCTGCCGGGCCGGGGGTTGCTCGGGGATGGCGCCGTGGTGGGATTGCGAACGATGCTGCTCGCCGAGCCGGTGGCCGTCGACGTGACAGTGCCGCTCGCCCCGGTGGTCGACCGGCTAGCCCGCCAGATCCAGGGCGGGCTGGAGCTGCCCCCCGTCGTGCAGACGCCCTGGGCGGCCATGACCCCTCCGCGAAGCGGCTGGGAACCGGTCGGGTCGTTGGAGGCCTCAGTTCTGGTGGACGTCGCACGCGCCGGCATCGCCGAGGTGGCTCGGGGCGTCTCGGCCGGTTCGGGCGCGGCGGCCGTCACCGACCTGCGGCACCGCGTGTGGAGCCGGCTCACCGAGACGGTCCCGCTGGTACCCACGGGAGCGGCGTTCGCCGCATACACCTTGGGTTTCCTGGAGCCGACCGGACGGTGCGACGTCGTCGCGCACGGGAGATGGACGCGGCTCAGCTCACCGCGCGGTCACGTGCTGGTTCGCTGAGGGGCGACGCACCGACGGCCGCTGACGATAACCAGGGCGGCAACTGCGGCGAGAACCGACCAGATGACGAGGTAGGTGTGCCGATCGCCACCGCTGGTGTGCAGGGTGGCGAAGATGGCGCTAGCGGCGGCAATCCCCAGAACGCTGCCCAAGACGTCGGACAGCTGAAGGGCCGCCGACGCGGGACTGTGCTCCGACATCGGCACGAGGTCGAGGAGGATGACCGAGAGGCTGGTCGAGCCCAGCCCCATCCCCAGCCCGGCGAACACCATAGCGAGGGCGAAGAACCACACATGGAGTCCGGTCGCGGTGATGAGCACCATCAGGAATGCGCCGAGCGCGACGAGGCCGCCGCCGGAGGAGACCAGCACCCAGCGCCGTCCGGTAAAGGACGCCCGCCCCTGGATCCATGATCCCGTCGACCAGCCGAGCGAGCCGACACAGATAACGAGGCCGGCCAGCGACAGGGTCGCCCCGCGCTCCTGGGTGAACATCAGCGGGATGTAGGTGATGGTGCCGTTGAACGAGGCGTTGAGGAGGAACCGACTGCAGATCACCGAGGGCAGGCCGATGGCCATCCGCAGCGTTCCTCGCGGCAGCAGCCGCGGGGTGACAACGAGCAGCCCGACTACACCGGCAAGCGCAGCGACCGTCTCCCAGGAGAGCAGCCGGACCTGGTCGTGCGTGCCGAGCTGCACCAGTCCGGCCGACAAGGCGACGAGGACTCCCGCGCCTGCCGTGCGGCGGTGCGCTGCTCGTTCCGACGCGTCGCTGTCCCCGGTGTCCCCGGCCCGCGAGATTGCGCCGCGCTGGCTGACGATCATCAGCAGCGTCAGCAGCGCCGGTGGGACGACCACCCAGAACACCAGCCGCCACGTGAACGCGGTGCTCAGCCACCCGGCGAGGGGTGCTCCGATCAGCGACGGTAGGACCCAGGCCGCCGACACCCACGCGAAGACTCTGGGGCGGAGCTCCGTCGGGTAGACCCGGCCGACGATGACGTAGAGGACCACGACGACCAGTCCCGCTCCGAGGCCGGTGACGGCCCGGCCCACCAGGAGCACCGGGAAGGACGTCGCGATCCCGCAGATCGCTGCACCGCCTGCGAAGAGCAGCTGACCGGAGTAGACCGGGGGGAGCGGCCCGGAACGGTCGGACCACACGCCGGCCAGCACGATGCCCAGTAGCTGCCCGGTGAGCATGACCGAGAAGGCGAGCCCGTAGCTGCGGACCGCACCGAGCTCCTCCGCCGCGGCCGGCATGGCGGTCGCGATGGCCATGAACTCGAAGGCGACGATGGTTACCATCGCGATGACGGCGACGGAGATCAGCCGGTATGCGGGTGAGAAGACGCCTGACGCCGGGTCCGGTGCGCCCACCCGTGCGGCGTCCGGCTCGGGTGAAACCATCCGCTCGGCGCCCGGCTCCGGTGCGGCCGCCCGCTCAAGGTCCGAGTCGGGTGCGGCCGCCCGCTCAAGGTCCGAGTCGGGTGCGGCCGCCCGCTCGGCGTCCGGCTCCGGTGCGGCCAGCCGCTCCGCGTCCCCCCTGGTGCTCATCGCCTCGAGTCTAGGAACCGAGATTCGCCCGTACGGTGCTGGGTTTCCGAGCCGTTCGGCGGACCGGGCCCTTCAGCTCCGATGGAAAAATCCATCGCGTGGACGTCTCGCGGGAGCTCGTCATCTCGCCTTGTCAGGCGCGGTGCTCGTGGTCCACCTCGGGTGAGCGGCTCGGCGGGGACCTGCTGTTTGCCTGTGAGGCATGCGGCAGCGAATGGGTGGCGTCCGAGGCGTGGACCCCGGTCGACTGGCAAGGCGTCGTCCCCGAAGCCGTCCAGGCGGAGCGCGACCGTGAGGGCCAGCGCTGACGTGGGACGGCGGTCAGTTACCCGATAGCACATGGCCGCGGCTCATGATGACGACCTCGCCGCGGCTGATGACGTCGACTTCGCCGGGGTTCAAGACGTCGACCTCGCCCGCGGCTGATGACGTCGACTTCGCCGCGGTTCAAGACGTCGACCTCGCCGCGGCTCGGACCCCGGCCTCGATCCCGTCGCGGACCACCGTCGGTGCGGTGTCGTAGACGGTCAGGCCGACCTCCCGGCGCCAGGCGGTGAACGCTCGGCGCTGGTCCGTGGTCATCGACGACTCGGGGAGCGGGATTCCCTTGTCGTCCCAGAAGGGGACGTCTCCCTGCCTGGCTGCCCAGCGCTGCGGTGACTGCTCCGGATCCCAGGGCTGCGCTCGGCTGACGAGGGCACGCACGCCGACCAATGCGGCGTCGGCGGTGCCGTCCGTCTCCAGGGCGGTAGCGCGGCGCTGGACCGACTCGGCGTCGGTGGGCAGGGTCGTCGCGACGAGCCGGTTCGCGCCCCACCTGACCAGCGGAGTGGCGAGCCGTCCTGCGGCTCCCGGAATGGCCACCTTGCCGACCGCCCACTCGACGAGGCCGGCGACGACGCGGTTGCGTTCGTCGGTGTCGGCGTCACGGCGCGCCAGCGCCTCTCCCGCACTGGTCAAGGTGAAGCCGACCGTCTCACCGAGCCGTCGGGCGGCGGCATCGAGAGCGTGCGGGTCTCCGGTGTGGTCGGCCCGCACTGCGTCGGCCAAGTCTTGCTCGAGGCGCTGGCCGAGCGAGCCGATGACCTGGGCGAGCGCCGGCGTGCTTTCCGGTGTACTCGCACCCGGGCCCGATGCGCGCGGCCTGAGCTCCTCGTCGAAGGCGAGCGCTCCGAGCAGGGCCGCGGTCGTCGGCCGGTCGGGGAGGACGGCCTCCCAGGCGTGCGGATCTCGAGCTGGTCTCGTCAGGCGGTCGGCGTCCACAACGACGTCCGCGTCGACGCCGAGGCCGGCGCTGTCGTCGAGCACGGCGGTTACCGCGTCAGGGTGCCGCGCCAGCACCGTCCCGACCCGGCCGAGTGCGGGAGCCAGTGCTACGCGGTAGGCGTCGGGCTGCGGAGTGCTCCGCGCCTCATGACCCACAGCCGTGAGGAATGCCGCGTCCAGGGCGACGGCGGATCGGTCAGATGGACTCCGGCCGGCCGCAACGACGAGATCGCCGACCGCTCCGAGCGATGCGGCCGCGAGG
>JBKPQA010000041.1:0-7427 GCA_046733835.1 Actinomycetota bacterium | reverse complement strand
TGTCCCGGGAGAGGATTCGGGCGTGACCGTGACCGCCGCGCCGGCGACGCAGGACCTCCTGCCCGCCGTGACGACGCTGCGCGACGAGGTGGGCAGCACCAGCCTGCCGTTCGACCTGCCCGGAGTCGCCGCCGCGGAGAGCGGGCGCCGCGAGCTGCTGCGTCAGCTCGACGACTACATCCTGCCCCGGCTGGCCTCTCTCGATGCGCCGCTCCTGGCGGTCGTAGGCGGCTCGACGGGATCGGGCAAGTCGACGCTGGTCAACTCCCTTGTGGGCTCGGTCGTGAGCGCCCCCGGCGTCCTGCGCCCGACCACCCGGTCGCCGGTCCTGGTCCATCACCCCGAGGACGAGCGCTGGTTCACGCCGGCCCGCATCTTGCCCGACCTCGCGCGCGCGAGCGGAGGCACCACGGTCGAGGGTCAGGCGACCATGCAGCTGGTGACGTCCTCCTCGTTACCCCCTGGATTGGCCCTCCTCGACGCCCCCGACATCGACTCGGTGGTCCTCGGCAACCGTGAGCTGGCCCGGCAGCTGCTCGGCGCCGCCGACCTGTGGCTCTTCGTCACGACGGCGGCACGGTATGCGGACGCGGTCCCGTGGGAGCTGCTACGCCAGGCGTCCGAGCGAGGCACGGCGATTGCCGTCGTACTCAACCGGGTGCCCAAGGTCTCGATCGCCCTCATCCGGGACCACCTCGGGTCGATGCTCAAGGAGCAAGGCCTCGCTACCGCCCCCATCTTCACCGTTGCGGAGTCCCAGCTCGACGCGAACGGGATCCTCAACCCGGAGGAGGTGGCGAGACTGCGCTCCTGGCTGTCCGCGTTGGCGAAGGACGCACGAGCCCGGGCTCTCGTCGTCCGCCAGACACTGACCGGTGCGCTCGACTCGCTTGGACCGCGCATTCAGGGCCTCGTCGACGCATCGGCCGCGCAGGTCACCGCGCGCAGCGCCCTGGATAAGGCTGCGCATTCGGCATACGCAGCGGCCATTGCGGGAGTCGAGACGGGGATGACCGACGGCTCACTCCTGCGCGGTGAGGTTCTCGCGCGCTGGCAGGAGTTCGTCGGCACCGGGGAGTTCTTCCGGCAAGTCGAGTCGACCGTGGCCCGGGTCCGCGACCGAATCGTGGCCGCGGTGAAGGGGGAGCCCGCACCATCGGTACAACTCGACGAGGCGCTGCACAGCGGCGTGGCGGAGCTCATCCGTGCCGAGGGCCAAGGGGCCGCC
The DNA here is from genome assembly GCA_046733835.1 of Actinomycetota bacterium. GTDB lineage: Bacteria > Actinomycetota > Actinomycetes > Actinomycetales > Dermatophilaceae > Lapillicoccus. The sequence continues at coordinate 6,199 of JBKPQA010000041.1, read as the reverse complement.
ATCACCACGTCGCGGTCCTGGCGCGCTCTCGCGGGTGGGTCCGCCCTGCTTCAGGCGCACCCCGACCTGACCCGCGTGTCACCCGACTTCGACCGCTCGGTCACGTCCCTTGTGCATGACTGGCAGGGCGACGTCCTCGACCTCGTTCGCCACGAGGGCCGCGACCGCAGGACGACGGCGAAGGTCACCGCATACGGCGTTAATGCTGTAGGCACCGTGCTGATGCTGGTGACGTTCGCTTACACCGGTGGGCTCACTGGAGCGGAGGTCGGTATCGCCGGAGGCACCGCCATCCTCGGCCAGAAGCTGCTGGAGGCGATCTTCGGCGACCAGGCGGTGCGCTCCATGGCGGCCAAGGCCAAGGAGGCTCTGCTGGACCGCACGGAGGCCGCGTTCCACGGTGAGCGTGATCGGTTCATCGCCGTGCTCGACGAGGTGGACCTCCGCGCCGACCAGGCACGCACCCTCGGAGCGGCGGCGGCCGCCGTGAGGGCGGCCCGGTGAGTCCATTGCTGATGGGCCGGACGAAGGTCACTGTGCCCACCGAGGAGGTTGTCCGAGCGCAAGCCAAAGCGCTCGACGCTGCGCTCAACATTGGCGGTGACCAGCTCGACCCCGGCACGGTCGCCGTCGCGCGGCAGATCATCGCCAAGGTCGGTGAGCGCAGCGCGCTTGCCGGGAACCACACGGTGATCGCCTTGGCGGGGGCCACCGGGAGTGGCAAGTCCTCACTGTTCAACGCCCTCGCGGACCGACAGTTGGCGAGGATCGGCGCGACTCGACCGACGACGTCGTCTCCGTCGGCCGCAGTATGGGGAGACAACCCCGCCGGGGAGCTCCTCGACTGGCTGGCCGTGCCGCGACGGTTCGGAGTGTCGGGGCCGTCCGAGAATGGATCTCAGCAGCGCGCCGACACCGTCGGCTCGCTCGACGGGCTGGTGCTGCTCGATCTCCCGGACTTCGACTCGCGGGTCACCTCACACCGCGCCGAGGCGGAGCGGGTCCTCGCGCTCTGCGACGTCTTCGTGTGGGTCACCGACCCGCAGAAGTATGCGGACGCCCTGCTCCACGACGAGTACGTCCGGCAGTTGGCCGGCCACTCCGCCGTCATGCTGGTTGTCCTGAATCAAACCGACCGGCTCGCGGAGGGCGCCGTCGAGGCGTGTCGAAAAGACCTCGTCCGGCTGCTGCGGGCCGACGGAGTCTCCGGCGTCGACGTCCTGACGACCTCGGTCGTGACGGGCGAAGGCATTCCCGAGCTGCGCCAGCGGCTGGCCAACGCGGTCGCCGGCCACCAGGCGGCGCGGCAGCGGCTCTCGGCCGACCTCACCGCGGTCGCGAGACGGCTCCGCCAAGGCGTGGCCGATCGCGAGGTCACCCTCGACGCGGGCGCCGACGACCAGCTGGTCGACGCGCTGTCCCGCGCGTCAGGTGTTCCGGTCGTCCTCGACGCCGTGGACGAGGACTACCGGCGGGAGGCACTGGGCCGCACCGGCTGGATCTTCACCCGCTGGGGTCGCAAGCTCCGGCCCGATCCGCTGCGCCGGCTGCGGCTGGACCGGGTTCCGTCGCAAGTCCTCGAGCAGGTGGACCCGCTGGACGTCCGAGAGGTGGTGGGCCGGTCGTCCATCCCGGCACCGTCTGCTTCCGCCCGATCGGCAGTCAAGCTGGCCGCCCTGTCCCTCACGGACCGAGCCTCCGAGGGTCTTCCGGTCCTGTGGGCCGAGGCGGTGTCGGACGCTGCCGAGCCCACCGACGACCGCCTCTACGAGCGACTCGACCGGATCGTGGTGACGACGCCGCTGCGGGCCAACCCGCCGATCTGGTGGCAGGTGACCGGTTGGCTGCAGTGGCTGTTCGGCCTGATGGCCGTCGCCGGACTGGCGTGGCTGGTCGTACTCGCGGTCATCGCCTGGCTCCAGCTGCCACCGATCGACACTCCGAAGGCGGGCCCGTTCCCGCTGCCGACGCTGTTGCTGGTGGTCGGTCTCCTGGCGGGTCTGATTGGTGCTGGGCTCGCTCGAGTGGCGGCCCGGGTCGGTGCCCGACGCCGGCGGACCCTGGTCGGCAAGCGGTTGCGAATCGCGATCGCCGACGTGGCGAACGACCAGCTGGTGGAGCCGGTTCGCACGGTGCTCGACCGGCACCGTGCCACCCGTGAGGAGCTGGAGGCGGCGCGCGGCGTCTGACCGGTCTGGCGCGGTGGGCTCCGAACGGCGGTCCCCGGGTGTCCACATGGGGTGCGCAGGTCGTCACGTCGTCCACAGTCCGGAGACGAGGGCTGGTCGGCCCTTCGCCGACGGCCGATGCTCGGTCCCGTGGCGCCGACGGGCGTCGACGATCACGAGGAACCGGGTGGAGGAACAGGTTATGAATGAGAGCTTCGTCACCGTCGTGGGCAACGTCGTCAGCGACCCGATCAGCCGGCCGACCAAGGTGGGGCGGCCGTTCGCGAGCCTGCGGATCGCCTCGACGACGCGTCGATGGGACCCTGAAAAGCGAACGTTTGTCGACGGGAGCACGAACTACCTCAACGTCGTGGCGTTCAACGCCTTGGCCGCCAACGTCATGACCAGCGTCAAGAAGGGCCACCCCGTGGTCGTCTACGGGCGGCTCCGGGTCAACCAGTGGGAGACCGAGAAGGGTGAACCCCGCACCAGCGCGGAGATCGACGCCTACACGATCGGCCACGACCTGACCCGTGGTCAGGTGGAGTTCACCCGGCTCCGGCGGACACAGCTCGATGCGAACGACCGGCTCGCCGACCCGGCCATCCAGGACAGCTTGCACGGTGACGAGGACGTGGAGAGCGACGCGCAGGAGCGCGTCGGCCTCGAGGACGGAGCCAGCGCGGACAGCGTGGAGCCGGAGCCGACCTTGGGGGAGAGCACCGTCCTGCTCCGTGGTGGTTTCGGCCGGCGGATCGAGGACGCCGACACTGACGACTACGTCGTCGTCAACGGTGGCTGAGCCGTTCCGCGACCGTGCTACCGCCGCGGGAAGCGGCTGGTGAGGGGGTGAGGCGGTGCTCGGACGCCGATTGGGAGCGGTCCTCTTCGCCTGGATAGCCTTGCGATATGCCCGAGTTCATCTACACCATGACCAAGGCTCGCAAGGCCGTAGGCGAGAAGGTCATCCTCGACGACGTCACGATGTCGTTCTTCCCCGGAGCGAAGATCGGTGTCGTCGGGCCCAACGGCGCGGGCAAGTCGACGATCCTCAAGATCATGGCGGGGATGGACCAGCCGTCCAACGGCGAAGCGCGGATCGCGCCGGGTGCCACGGTGGGGATCCTCCTGCAGGAACCGCCGCTCAACGAGGAGAAGACCGTCCTCGGCAACGTCGAGGAAGGCGCCGGCGAGATCAAGGCCAAGCTCGACCGCTACAACCAGATCTCCGTCGAGATGGGGGAGCCGGACGCCGACTACGACGCCCTACTGGAGGAGATGGGCAAGCTCCAGGAGGAGATCGACCACGCGGACGCCTGGGATCTGGACGCCCAGCTGGAGCAGGCGATGGACGCGCTGCGCTGTCCGCCACCGGACGCCGACGTCACGGTGCTGTCCGGTGGCGAGCGCCGCCGGGTGGCGCTGTGCAAGCTGCTCCTCCAGAAGCCCGACCTCCTGCTGCTGGACGAGCCGACCAACCACCTCGACGCCGAGTCGGTGCAGTGGTTGGAGCAGCACCTCGCCGCATACCCCGGCGCCGTCCTGGCCGTGACCCACGACCGGTACTTCCTCGACAACGTCGCCCAATGGATCGCCGAGGTCGACCGGGGCCGGCTCTATCCCTACCAGGGCAACTACTCGACCTACCTCGAGAAGAAGGCGGAGCGGCTGCAGGTCCAGGGCAAGAAGGACGCCAAGCTGCAGAAGCGGCTCAGGGACGAGCTGGAGTGGGTCCGGTCCAACGCCAAGGGGCGGCAGGCCAAGTCCAGGGCCCGGCTGCAGCGGTACGAGGAGATGGCGGCCGAAGCCGACCGCACCCGCAAGCTGGACTTCGAGGAGATCCAGATCCCGCCGGGTCCCCGGCTGGGATCCACGGTGATCGAGGTGACCAACCTGAAGAAGGGGTTCGGCGAGCGTGTGCTCATCGACGACCTGTCCTTCACGTTGCCGCGCAACGGGATCGTGGGTGTCATCGGACCGAACGGCGTGGGCAAGACGACCCTCTTCAAGACGATCGTCGGTCTCGAGGAGCCGGACGAGGGTGGTGTCAAGATCGGCGAGACCGTGAAGATCTCCTACGTCGACCAGGCCCGGGCCGGACTGGATCCGAAGAAGAACTTGTGGGAGACCGTGTCGGACGGGCTGGACTTCCTCAAGGTCGGCAACGTCGAGATCCCGTCACGGGCGTACGTCTCCCAGTTCGGGTTCAAGGGGCCCGACCAGCAGAAGCCCACGGGGGTCCTTTCCGGAGGCGAACGGAACCGGCTCAACCTTGCGCTCACCCTCAAACAGGGCGGCAACCTGCTGCTCCTCGACGAGCCGACCAACGACCTCGACGTCGAGACGCTCGGCTCACTGGAGAACGCGCTGCTGGAGTTCCCCGGCTGTGCGGTGGTCATCAGCCATGACCGCTGGTTCCTCGACCGCGTGGCGACGCACATCTTGGCCTACGAGGGCACCGAAGAGGACCCAGCGAACTGGTACTGGTTCGAGGGCAACTACCAGGCCTACGAGGCCAACAAGGTCGAGCGGCTGGGGGCGGAGGCGGCGCGGCCGCACCGCGTGACCTACCGCAAGCTGACCCGCGACTGATCTCGGGCAAGAGGACGCGCTGACCCACGGTCACTCTTCGGAGCCAGAGGCAACTGCTCAGGTCACGATGGTGAAACGGCGCTACCGATGTCGGCGCGGTGGCGCACACTTGACTGGTGGACGGGCGGTGGGTGCTCCTCACGCTGATCGTCGCGGTCGCCGCGGCGGTTCGCTGGCGCCGTCGCACACCTGAGGCGCCTCCGGAGCATTCGGAGGACGACGCCAGGGTGTCGCGGCCCTCGGAGGACGGGCTGCGGGCCCCCTGGCCGGCCGCGGAAGCGGTGGAACCCCAGGACGGCTCGTTAGACGAGGCGCTCGAACGGGTCTGGGCCGAGCACGCCCACGACGCCGAGACGCTCCTCGACGCCCGCCTCCACCAGCTGGTCCAGCGGGGCGTACCGGTTCGCGCGCTCCGGCGCGCTCCCGGTGGCCGCGTGGTTCGTGTCGTCTTTGCCGACAACACGGTGGTGCTCTGCCAGGGGACCGGCACGGGTGACTTCGGGCGGCTCGGTCTCGCGATGCATCGCAGCGCCGTACGCCTCGCCGAGTTCGTGCACGAGGAGACCGGGACAAGGCTGGAGTTCCGCTGGAACCCCGGTCAGCGGCTCGCCGCGGTCGCCGTCGGGCTGGATCAGCCGGACTGACGCGCCCCGAGACGTCCGCACTCCCTTCCAGCGCGTCCAGCGGAATTCCGGTTCGGTCAGCGCAACGCCCACGTGGCGAGCGTGCGGCATCCGTGCTGCTCGTACCACGACAGCTGCACCGTGCGAACCTCGACGCAGACCGGAACGAGCTCGGCCACCCAGCCACGAACGGTGTCCAGGTTCACGCCGGGCCCAACTCGGTCCAGCGTGACGTGCGGGCGAGCATCGGCGTAGCGACCGCCGTACGGAGGATGGTCGGGGAACGCGTCCGCCAGGTTGGCGGTGAGCTGCCGGAACGGCTCCTCCTCATCGGGCAGGAGATGGATCATCCCGTCCGGGAACCGGGCGACGATCGTGAAGCGCGCGGTGAACGGAGGGTGCCGACTCAGCACCTGGCCCACCGTGGAGACCATCGAGGGAGTCAGCCGCGCCGCGTCAACGAAGGGTCCGAGCAGGGTGACATGGGCGTGCGCGAACGTCGCATCTGTGGAGAGGTATGCGTCGTCGTATGCCTGGGTGCGCCGCCGGACCAGGTGCTCCAGCGGAGGGACGGCGATAACGATGACCGAGTGACCGGGCCAGTGGGTGGCCGCGGGGTCATGGGCGCCCGGCACCGTCTCAGCGGGGAGGCCGGACCTGAAGCCCAGCGCCGGCGCACCCCCTAGGCGTCGCCGGTGCCGTTCGTCATGGCCCGGGGAGTACCCAAGCTGCGTCTCACGATCCATCCGTGCGGCGAGCGGTCAGGCTCGCGCGCCGAGGAGCCGAAGCCCGAGCGACGCATACGTGCGACCGATG
>JBKPQA010000040.1:0-8287 GCA_046733835.1 Actinomycetota bacterium | reverse complement strand
CCGCTCCGCATCGCGTTTGGGCGGTCCACCGGGCGGGGGCTACGATGACGGGCGATCTGTTCGGCGTGACCTCGATATGCCCGCCGACACCACGGTAGGCACGAGTACACGCGAGGACGGTCCATGGGTTCTGTCATCAAGAAGCGCCGCAAGCGGATGGCCAAGAAGAAGCACCGCAAGCTGCTGCGAAAGACGCGCCACCAGCGTCGCAACAAGAAGTAGCCGGCGGCGTTCGAGGACGGGCCTCCACCCTTGGTGGGTGGGGGCCTTCGCCATGTCCTCCGTGCCCCTCAACCGCTCTCGCTAGGATCGACCGGTCCGGTCGTGCACGGTGGAAGGGGTTCTCGTGGCGTCCGTGGTCCTCGTCACCGGCGTTTCGCGCTACATGGGCGGCGTCTTCGCGCGTGCCCTCGGCGCCGTCGACGACATCGAGCGGATCATCGGCGTCGACGTCGTACCGCCGCCGCATCCGATCGGGCGGACCGAGTTCGTCCGGGCCGACATTCGCAACCCGATGATCGGCAAGATCATCAGCCAGGCCGCCGTCGACACCGTCGTCCACATGAACGTCATCGCCACACCGCTCTCGGCCGGCGGCCGGGTCTCCCAGAAGGAGATCAACGTCATCGGCACGATGCAGCTGCTCGCCGCGTGCCAGAAGGCGGACGGGCTGCAGCGGCTGGTCGTCAAGTCGTCCGCGGCGGTCTACGGCTCGTCTCCACGTGATCCGGCTCTCTTTTCGGAGGACATGGGCCCAAAATCCTTGCCGCGGGCGGGTTTTGGCAAGGACTCGGTCGAGGTCGAGGGATACGTCCGCGGGTTCGCGCGTCGTCGTCCCGATGTCGGGATCACGACGCTGCGGTTCGCCAACGTCATCGGCCCGGGAATCCGAACCGCGATGACGGACTACTTCGCCATGCCGGTGATTCCGGCGCCACTGGGGTTCGACGCGCGGCTGCAGTTTGTCCACGAGACCGACGCGGCCTCATGCCTGGTCCTTGCCACGACGTTGCCCACGGCGGTCGGCAACGTCAACGTGGCGGGAGACGGGATCATCACGCTGATGCAGGCGGCGGCCCTCCTCGGCCGCCCCATCCTCCCGGTCCCCCTGGCGGCGGCCGGCTTCCTCGGCGGCCTCGTGAAGCGAGCGGGTCTGGCCGACTTCTCGGAGGACCAGATGCAGTTTCTCGCCTACGGTCGCGGTCTCGACACGACGCGTATGCGTGAGGTGCTCGGCTTCGAACCGCTGTACAGCACACGGGAGGCGTTCCTCGACTTCGCGCCGCACGTCACGGCAGTGGTTCCGGGAGCGGCGACCGCGGTCAGCGCCGTGCAGGGCGCAGCGGGTACCGCAGCCAACGCGGTGGCGTCCGCCCTGAGTGGGAGAGGCGGCTGATGGCACCGCCGAGGAAGCGCGGGACCGCCGCCACGAAGACGACCCCAGCCACGTTGCGCGCGGCGAAGATGGGTGCCGCGAAGACGGCCGCCGGGAAGACGGCCGTCGGGGAGACAAGCGCCGCGAAGACCGGCGCCGCGAAGACCGGCTCGGCGAAGACCGGCTCGGCGAAGGCGGGCGCGGCAAAGACGGCCGCCCCCAAGCGAAGCGTCGGGAAGACCGGCGCCGCGAAGACCGGCGCCGTGAAGGCCGCTGCGAGGTCGACCACCGCGGACAGAGGGGCTGCACCGCGAAGGCGCTCTGCAACGGGGACCGCAGTCACGGTGAGGTCGACCAAGGCGACGTCGGCGGCCGTTGGCTCGCCTCGCCGCACGACCACGCGCGACGCCCTGGCCGCCGGAGCCGCTCGCGCGTCGGGTGAGCGGGCTCGACGGCGTGGGACGCCACTTATTGCGGTGCCCGACCTCGTCGACCCAGCGGTCGGGGCGCCGGATGCGGGCGCCCCCGCGAAGACCCCCTCCACGAGCACGACGGCGGCTGGCGCAACCAGGGATGAACCGGCCACGGGTGCAGCGGCGAGGCGGGCCACCGTCACGGGAGTGCGCAAGCACCGACCGCGGCCAGCGGCTCGATCGCCAAAGCCCGCCGCGAGGGTCATGGCCCGCGAAGGCGGCCGACGAACCGAACCGCCACGGCCGATCCGGCCGCTGCGCCCGGTGCCCAATACGCCGTCCGAGCCCTCGGCGTCCTCAACGCGGCTTCGCGTCGAGGCGGCCTCCCACAGCGAAGGCGTCCACGCCGACGGCACGCGCCCGAGGCCGCGGCCCGAGGTGGTCCGCCCGGGCGAAGCGTCCCGGACGGTCGTCCCGGGACTCGAGGACCTCGTTCAGGCGGGCGTCGCCGCTCTGCGCGCGGTCGTCGCAGCCTCCGGCGTTGAGCCGGAGGAGGTCGAGCGCCAGGTCGCCAGCACCCTCGCGTTCCTGCGCCGGCGGCTCACCGGCGACTTCGAGGTCGACGACTTCGGCTTCGACGAGGACTTCACCGTCAACGCATACCTGCCGTTGCTCCGGCCGCTGTACAAGGCGTGGTTCCGGGTCGAGGTCCGCGGGATCGAGAACATCCCGGCGGGCGGCGGCGGGCTGGTGGTCTCGAACCACTCGGGCACCCTGGCCATGGACTCGCTGATGACCCAGGTGGCGGTCTACGACGAGACGCCCACGCACCGGCACCTGCGGATGCTCGGAGCCGACTTCGTCTTCCGGACGCCGGTGGTGTCGCAGATCGCCCGCAAGTCGGGGTCCACGTTGGCGGCCAACTCCGACGCCGAGCGGCTGCTGGGCGGCGGCGAGCTGGTCGGCGTGTGGCCCGAGGGGTTCAAGGGCATCGGCAAGCCGTTCAGCGAGCGCTACAAGCTGCAGCGGTTCGGCCGCGGCGGGTTCGTCGCGTCGGCCATCCGCGCCGGGGTGCCGATCATTCCGTGCTCGATCGTCGGGGCGGAGGAGATCTATCCGATGATCGGCAACATGAAGACCTTGGCGCGGCTGGTGGGTGCTCCGTACGCGCCGGTCACGCCGACGTGGCCTCTGCTCGGTCCGCTCGGGCTGATCCCGCTGCCCAGCAAGTGGCTCATCGAGTTCGGCGCCCCCGTGCAGACGTCCGACCTGGGTCCCGGGGCGGCCGATGACCCGATGCTCATCTTCGACCTCACCGACCAGACCCGCGAGACGATCCAGCAGACGCTGTACTCGCTGCTCATGCAGCGTCGTTCAGTGTTCTTCTGAGCGCTCGAATGACTGAAACTGGAACGGTGACGACGACGCGGATCACCCTCATCGGCCGGCCGGGCTGCCACCTCTGCGACGACGCCCGGACCGTCGTGGAGCAGGTCGCCGGTGAACTCGGCGTCGGCTGGGAGGAGCGGTCCGTCGACGACGACCCGGCGCTGCGGGCGCAGTGGGGTGACTACATCCCCGTGACTCTTGTCGACGGGCGTCAGCACGACTACTACCGCGTCTCCCGAGAGCGCCTCCGGGTGGCGCTGTCGCGTCCGGCGCCGCGGCCGAAAGCGCCTTCCGAGTGACCCGTATCACACCCACAACCTGACGCCGTCCACGGGTTGATCCCGAGCGGTCGGCGACTTTGTGCCGACCTTCACAACCGCATACGCTGAACTCACCTACGCGCTCCGTGCCACCGGGCGACAGTCTCCGGCCGACCTTCCCGGTCTGCCCCGCGCTCGCTTGGGGCCACCACGGAAAGGAGCCGGTGAGCGACCGTGTCCGCCGACGCCGCGACCCGTCGGGAGATTCCTGACGCGACGGTCGCCCGGCTGCCGGAGTACCTGCGCGCGCTCACCGACTTCGCCGAGCGCGGCACGAAGAGTGTCTCCTCAGAGGAGCTGGCGGCGGCTGCCGGGGTGCGCTCGACGCAGCTGCGCAAGGACCTCAGCCACCTAGGGTCCTACGGCGTGCGGGGCGTGGGATACGAGGTCGATCACTTGGCCGTGGAGATCTCCGGCGCGCTGGGGCTGAGCCAGGACTGGCCGGTCGCCATCGTCGGGATGGGCAATCTGGGCCGAGCCCTCGCCGCCTACTCGGGCTTCGCCTCCGGCGGGTTTCACGTGGCCGCCTTGTTCGACGAGGATCCGACCGTCGGAGGTGGTCGAGTGGGCGACGTCGCCATCAGCCCCATGACAGAGCTCCGGCGCCTGATCCGCAGTCGCAAGATCGCCATCGGCGTCATCACCACGCCGGCGTCGTCGGCGCAGCAGGTGTGCGACGCGATGGCCGCCGCCGGTGTCCGGTCGATCCTCAACTTCGCGCCGGCTGTTCTCGTGTCGCCGCCGGGGGTCAACGTCCGGCGGGTCGACCTCAGCACCGAGCTCCACGTACTGGCCTTCCGGGAGATGCAGGTGGAGGCCCTCGACCAGCCGGTGGGAGTCGCCCGGTGAGTCTGCTTGTCATCGGCCTGTCCCACCGCACCGCGCCGATCGCCTTGCTGGAGGCTGTCGCGGGGGCGCCCGCCGGTGCCCTCGCGCACCGAGTGGCGGCGTCCGACGCGGTCGGCGAGTCCGTCGTCCTCACCACCTGCAACCGCCTCGAGGTGTATGCGGAAGCGGTCACCTTCCACGGCGCGGTCGCGGCCATCGGGGAGGCGCTCGCCGAGGCCTCCGGCGTCGACCGGGCGGAGCTGACCGCCCATCTCTACGTCCACTACGAGGACCGGGCCGTAGCGCACGCGTTCGCTGTGGCCGCCGGCTTGGAATCGATGGCGGTAGGCGAGGCTCAGGTTCTGGGGCAGCTGCGCGACGCCCTTCGCGCCGGGCAGCGCGCCGGAACCGTCGGTGAGTCGCTGAACTCCCTTCTGCAGCAAGCACTTCGAGTCGGCAAGCGGGCCCACCACGAGACGGCGATCGACACCGTCAGCCGCTCGCTCGTCGAGGCTGGCCTGGACCAGGCGGAGCGTGCCCTCGGTGACCTCGGCACGCATACCGTCCTGGTAGTCGGCGCCGGCGGCATGTCCAGTCTGGCCGCCACGACCGCTGCCCGGCGCCGGGTCGGCGGCCTCCTCGTCGTGAACCGGACCCTCTCGCGGGGTGAACGGCTGGCCGCGGCCACGGGTGGCCGAGCGGTCGCGATCGACCGCCTCGCCGACGCGATCGCCGAGGCGGACGTGGTCATCTCGTCCACCGGTTCGGGCCAGTACCTCGTGGGCGCCGACGTCGTTGCCGCCGCAGCGGCCACCCGCCCGCACGACCGCCTATTCGTCGACCTCGCCCTGCCGCACGACGTCGACCCCGGGGTGGCGGACCTGGCTCGCACGACGCTCGTCGGGCTCGGCGACCTCGGAGCGCTGCTCGCCGACGGTGCCGACGTGGAGACGTTGCCGGAGGTGCAGGCGGTCCGCGACCTCGTCACCGGCGAGGTTGCCGCCTACCTCGCTGCTCGAATGGTCAAGTCCGTGGCCCCCACGGTCGCCGCGCTCCGGTCCCGCGCCGCGGCCGTCGTCGCGAGCGAGATGGAGCGCCTCGACCACCGGTTGCCGGACCTGGACGACGCGACGCGGCTGGAGATCCAGCACGCTGTCCACCGAGTCGTCGAGAAGCTGCTCCACACGCCGACGGTTCGCGTCAAGGAGCTGACCAGTGATGGCCACGGCGAGGACTACGCCGCGGCGCTGCGCGAGCTTTTCGACCTCGATCCGCACACCGTGGCTGCCGTGTCTACGCCACCCACGACGGTCCACTCCGAGCTGGGGGGTCCGTCATGACCACTCTCCGGCTCGGCACCCGCCGCAGCACCCTCGCCCTAGCGCAGGCGACTCAGGTTGCCGACCACCTGAAGGCGCTCGGCCGCGAGGTGGACCTCGTGCCGATCACCACGCTCGGCGACCGGTCGCCACACGCGGTGACCATGATCGGGGGCACCGGGATCTTTGCCGCGGCCATCCGTCGGGCCTTGCTCGACGGCGAAATCGACCTGGCCGTGCACTCGCTCAAGGACCTGCCGACCACCCCGGAGCCCGGGCTGGTCGTCGCCGCCACGCCGCCCCGTGAGGACCCGCTAGACGTGCTGGTCGCCCGCGACGGACTGACCCTCGCCGAGCTGCCGCCCGGATCGGTGGTCGGCACCGGTTCACCGCGCCGCGCCGCCCAGCTGCGGGCCCTGGGGCGGGAGCTGGACGTCGTGGCAATCCGCGGCAACGTCGACACCCGGCTGGAGATGGTGAGGTCGCGAGTCGTCGACGCCGTCGTCCTCGCGCGCGCCGGGCTGGCCCGCATCGACCGGCTGGACGAAGCCACCGAGACTCTGGATCCCGCCCGGATGCTGCCGGCCCCCGGGCAGGGCGCGCTCGCGGTGGAGTGCCGCGAAGACCGCACCGACGTGCGGGAAGCGGTGGCCCCGCTGGACGACGATGACACCCGGGTCTGCGTCGCCGCCGAGCGCGCGCTGTTGGCCGCGCTCGAGGCCGGATGTACTGCTCCCGTCGGCGCCCTCGCCGAGGTGCGCGAGACGCCGGCCCTGGTGCTGCACGCCTTCGTCGGCGCGGTCGACGGCTCGGCCGAGCTGCGTCGCTCCGTCGACGGAGCCCGCGACGACCCGGCTGGGACCGGCCGCCGCCTCGCGGCGCTGCTGTTCGAGGCCGGCGCTGCGGCACTCACCGCCACCACGCTTCCGGACCCGCACGACAAGCCGCCCGACGGCATACCAGGCGCCGTCCCGACGTTGACCACAGAACACCAACACCCCACGGAGCACGTCTCGTGACCCCCACTGTTACCCCCCGCGCCGGCAAGCCAGTCGGCCGCGTCGCGTTTGTCGGTGCCGGCCCCGGCGACCCCGGGCTCGTCACCCTGCGCGCCCGGGACCGCCTCGCGGCTGCCGACACCATCGTTCTCGATCAGATCAACCGCGACGAGATCCTCGCCCGGTTCTGCCGGCCCGACGTCAGCGTCGTCGACGCCGGCCACGGTGAGCACGGCGAGGAGCTGACCCGCGCCTCCCGCGCCAAGCTGCTGGTCCGCACCGCCAAGGCGCTCGGCGGCGACGGCCTCGTCGTCCGGCTCCTCGACGGTGACCCGGGCCTGTTCAGCGGATTCGCCGAGGAGGCGCTGGCCCTGCACAAGGCCGGGATCCCCTTCGAGGTCGTGCCGGGCGTCAGTGCCGCCTCGGCCGTTCCTCTGTATGCCGGGGTGCCGCTCACGACGCAGCAGGCGACCGCGGTGCACGTCGTCGACGCGGGCGACCGCCGGCACGACTGGGCCGCATCGACCGCCGACCACATCACCGTGGTTGTCCTCGGGGCACCGGAGACGCTGGCGCCGGCCCTGGCGGGGCTGCTCGGAGCGGGTCGGTCTGAGGACACCCCGGTCCTTCTCACGGAGTGTGGGACCACCACCCGGCAGGTGAGCCGGGTCACCACGCTCGCGCACGCCGAGGCGCTGCTCACCGAGTCGACCGCTCACTTCCCGTCGCTCGCCGTGGTTGGCCCCAGCGTCGCCCTGCGCGACGAGCTGTCGTGGTACGAGACCAAGCCGCTGTTCGGCTGGAATGTGCTGCTGCCGCGGACGAAGGACCAGGCCGGTCCGACGTCAGAGCGGCTGGCGTTCTACGGCGCCAAGGCGGACGTCGTTCCGACGATCTCCGTCGAGCCGCCGCGCACGCCGCAGCAGATGGACCGCGCCATCCGGGGCCTGGTCACCGGCCGCTACGAGTGGGTCGGGTTCACTTCGGTCAACGCCGTTCGGGCCGTGCGCGAGAAGTTCGAGGAGTCCGGGCTGGACGCCCGGGCGTTCTCCGGCCTCAAGATCGCGGCGGTTGGCGGCGTCACGGCGGCCGCCCTCCGCGACTGGGGGATCCAGCCGGACCTCCTTCCCTCAGGCGAGCAGTCGGCTGCTGGTCTCCTTCTCGACTGGCCGGAGTACGACGAGGTGCTCGACCCGATCAACCGGGTCTTCCTCCCGCGGGCGGACATCGCCACCGACACCCTGGTCGCCGGGCTGCAGCACATGGGCTGGGAGGTCGACGACGTCACCGCGTACCGCACGGTCCGCGCCGCGCCGCCGTCCGCCGAGGTCCGTGACGCGATCAAGTCGGGCGCCTACGACGCGGTGGTCTTCACGTCGAGCTCGACGGTCCGCAACCTCGTCGGCATCGCCGGCAAGCCGCACCCCTCGACCGTCGTCGCGGTCATCGGTCCGGCCACGGCCAAGGCCGCCGAGGAGTCGGGGCTCCACGTCGACGTCATGGCGCCGGAGGCCTCCTCCGAGGCTCTGGTCGACGCCCTGGCCGCGCACGGTCTCGGGTTGGCCATCGCCGCGCAGGAAGCCGGCGAGCCGGTGCGCCGGCCCAGCGAGACGAAGTCGACCGCCCGGCGCCGGGCCCGCTGACG
>JBKPQA010000039.1:0-7152 GCA_046733835.1 Actinomycetota bacterium | reverse complement strand
GGGCCGGTCGCCGCCGATGCCGGTGCGACGTCGATGATCGACCTGTCGGACGGCCTGCTGCGTGACGCTTCCCGGGTCGCTGCCGCGAGTGGGGTCTGCGTCGACCTCTCGTCGGCGGAGCTGGCCGTAGATGTGGGCCGGCTAGAGCCCGTTCTCGGCCTGGAGGCTGCGCGGGAGTGCGTGCTGGGCGGTGGGGAGGAGCACTCGCTGCTGGCGACGTTTCCCGCGGGCGCCGGCGTGCCGGAGGGATTCCGCCTGCTCGGCAACGTCCGTGCCGGTCACGGCGCGGCGATTGACGGCATACCGGAGCAGCCGCGGGGTTGGGACCACTTCGGCGGGTGACGGGTGGTTCGTGCCGATTGAGTACGGAATTCGGTGAGGTCCAGAGCACGAACCGGAGGGAAAGCGGACGAGGAAGGCCGGTCACCCTGCGGGTGCCGGCCTTCGTCGTCGGAATGCGGGGCGATCAGGCGTTGCGCGCGACCTTGCCCGCCTTGAGGCACGACGTGCAGACGTTGAGCCGCTTCGGGGTCACGCCGTCGACCAGCGTACGGACGCGCTGGATGTTGGGGTTCCAGCGCCGCTTCGTGCGACGGTGCGAGTGCGAGATGTTGTGGCCGAAGGACGGCGCCTTGCCGCAGACGTCACAGGTGGCAGCCACGGTGGATCTCCTGACGGATCGGATGAGGTCGTGAGAGGCGCCCGCGACGCCTATGGCCGCTGGGCAACCGATCAAGCGTAGCCGAGGCGCATACAGCCGGCCAAAACGAGGGCCGTCGGTCCGCTCGCATCCTTGCGGACGGCACTGCTGTGAGGACGAGACGCTGCCGGTCGGCGCCGACGAGTAGCCTGCCCACACGGGTCGTGCGGTCCGACCGGGGAGGGCCGGTGGCGAGGAGACGAGGACTGCGGTGACGGGCAGTGACGTGCGGGGTGACGTCCTTGTGCGCCTCGACACCGCTGCCGCGCGCCGCTGGGCGGTGGTGACGCGGGCGGCGTTCGCCGCGCGTCGGGCCGAGATCGACGCCCTCAACGTCTTCCCCGTGCCCGACGGCGACACGGGCACCAACCTCTACCTCACTTTCGACGCCGCGCTGGACGCCGCCCGGGTGGAGTACGAGGAGCGCGAGCGTTCCGGGCGCCCCGTGGACGACGCCGACCTGGCGACGGAGGCCGACGCGTTTGCGCGCGCCCTGCTCCTCACGGCGCGCGGCAACTCCGGCGTGATCCTCAGCCAGATCTTCCGCGGCTTCGCCGACGAGGCGGCGGCCACCGGCGTCTCGGGCATCGACGCGCAGGGCCTCGCCGCCGCCATGACGCGCGCCGACGAGCTGGCCTGGTCGAGCGTGGCCCACCCCGTCGAAGGCACCATCCTCAGCGTCTCCCGGGCCTCGGCGGCCGCGGCCAGGGCGGCTCTCGACGACGGCGGGGAGAACCTGTATGCGGTCTCCTCCGCCGCGTTGGAGGCGGCCCGGGCCGCGCTGGCGCGAACCCCCAGCCAGCTACCCCGCCTGGCGCAGGCTGGTGTCGTGGACGCCGGCGGCGCCGGCTACGTCTTGCTCCTGGAGTCGTTGGAGAGAGTCGTCACTGGCGACGTCCTCGCCGAGTCCCTGGCCGGCGAGGACCCGCTGCGCCGCCGACCGGGCTGGACCCAACCGGCCACACAGGTCCGGCGGGGCGGCGACCTCGAGTCGGGCGGACCCGCATACGAAGTGATGTACCTGCTCTCGGACGCCACGGACGAGGCGGTCGAGGTGCTGAAGCAGCGTCTGGACGGCCTCGGCGACTCGCTGCTCGTCGTCGGTACCGGCGACCTCCACAACGTCCACGTGCACGTCGACGACGTCGGCGCCGCCATCGAGGCCGGCATCGCCGCGGGGCGACCACACCGGATCCGGGTCACCCACTTCCACGACCAGCTCGCGACGCGGCCCGACCAGGACGCCCAGGCGGTTGTGACGTGCGCCGCCGGGGAGGGGCTAGCCGGCACCTTCCGCTCGGCCGGCGCCTGGGTGGTTCCCAGCGGTCCGCGGCGGCGCGCCAACGTGGCGCAGTTCCTGGAAGCCGCCCGGTCGACCGGCGCGGGGTGCGTGATCCTGCTCCCCAACGACGGCGACACGCTGCTCGCCGCGAACGCCGCCGCCAAGGTGGCCGCCGAGGAGGGCATCGACCTTCGCGTCGTCGCGGCGCGCACCGCGGTCCAGGGCATCGCCGCGCTCGCGGTCTACGACCCCGACCGGGCGTTCGGCGACAACGTCCTCACGATGAGCAGCGCCGCCGCGGCCACTCGAAACGGCGCGGTCACGGTGGCCACCAAGGAGGCGCTCACCTCCGGTGGTCCGTGCCGACCCGGCGACGTCCTTGGCGTAGTCGACGGTGACATCGTCCTCGTCGGGGACGACCTGACTCGTGTCGGCACGGACGTCGTCGAACGGCTTTTGTACAGCGGCGGCGAGCTGCTCACCGTCGTGTCCGGCGAGGACGCCACTCCGGCCCTCGGCGAGGACGTCGCCGCGGCGGTTCGCCGGCACCGCCGCGACCTCGAGGTGACGCAGATCTACGGCGGGCAGCCGCTCTACCCCCTGCTGCTGGGCGTGGAGTGACCGGTGGTGCTCACCGAGGAGTCGCCGATCGTCCGGGTGGCGGGGACCAAGGCGGCGCCCCTGCTCACGAAGAACAAGGGGATTCGCACCGTCGGTGACCTGCTCGAGTACGTGCCGCGCGGCTACGTCGCCACCAATGCCTTGACCGACCTCTCGACGCTGCGCGAGGGCCAGACCATCCTCGTCGTGGCTGAGGTGGCGCGCGCCGTCACTCGGCCCATGAGAAACCGTCGTCAGAAGATGCTCACCGCGACGCTCACCGACCGGCGGATCGAGATCGACGTGACCTTCTTCAAGGCCTGGGGCCACGAAGCCAAACTGGTCCCGGGCAAGGTCGGCATCTTCGTCGGGGTCGTGTCGAGGTTCAACGGGCGCTGGCAGCTGACGCACCCGGAGTACGAGATCCTCGGCTCCGCCCGCGACGGGTGGGACGTCGGGCCGGACGGGTCACTTGGAACCGGGAGCCGGCTCGACGCATATCGGGAGCACCGCATCCCGGTCTACTCGGAGACCGGCAACGCCAGCTCCCTCCAGATCCGCCGCATGGTCGAGCAGGCCATGCACGACGTGGAGGAGGTGCGCGACCCTCTGCCGGCGTCCGTGCGCGAGCGGCGTGGCCTCCTCGGCCGCCGGGAAGCGTTGGAGCTCGTGCATTCACCGCGGATCAACGAGGATCCCGACCTTGGCCTGGACCGGCTTCGCTACGACGAGGCCTTCGTCCTGCAGGCGATCCTTGCCCAACGACGCAAGAGCGTCGAGGCGATGGAGGCGACCGCGCGGATGACCCGCCCCAACGGCCTCCTCGCGGCGTTCGACGCGCGGCTTCCGTTCGAGCTCACCGCGGGACAGCAGGCGGTCGGAGAAACGCTCGCCTCGGAGCTCGCCCGAAGCCGGCCGATGCAGCGGCTGCTCCAGGGAGAGGTCGGCTCGGGTAAGACCGTCGTGGCCCTCCGGGCGATGCTGACGGTGATCGACGGGGGAGGGCAGGCGGCGCTGCTCGCCCCCACCGAGGTCCTCGCCGCCCAGCACCACCGCTCCATCACCGCGCTGCTCGGCGACCTGGCCATGGGCGGTCAGCTGGGCGGTTCCGACATCGGCACCCGCGTGGTGCTGCTCACCGGATCACAGTCCTCCGGCGCCCGGCGGACGGCGCTCAACGACGCGGTCACCGGGGACGCGGGGATCGTCGTCGGGACGCACGCACTCATCCAAGAGCACGTGGCGTTCCACGACCTGGCGCTGGTCGTGGTCGACGAGCAGCACCGGTTCGGCGTCGAACAGCGCGATGCGTTGCGCGAGAAGGGCCGCACGCCTCCGCACCTCCTGGTCATGACCGCCACGCCGATTCCGCGCACGGTCGCGATGACCGTCTTCGGTGACATGGAGACGTCGACGCTGCGGGAGCTGCCGGCGGGGCGGCTCCCGATCCAGACCCACGTCGTCGAGACCTCGAAGCCGGCATGGGTGGACCGGGCCTGGCAGCGCGTTGCCGAGGAGGTCGGCAAGGGTCACCAGGCATACGTCGTCTGCCCGAAGATCGGCGACCCGGCCGATCCCGACGCGGTGGACGACCTCGTCGACGATCCGGGCCTCGAGCCGGCGGCCGACGGGGAGGGGGCGCCGCGGGAGCTGACCGGCGTGTACGCCATGGCCGATCGATTGCGAGCGGTCCCAGCTCTCGCGGGCCTCCGGATCGAGGTGCTTCATGGCCGGCTCGAGCCGGACGTCAAAGACCGGACCATGCGCGCGTTCGCCGCCGGTGAGATCGACGTCCTGGTCTCCACGACGGTCATCGAGGTAGGCGTTGATGTTGCCAACGCCTCGGTGATGGTTGTGATGGACGCGGACCGGTTCGGCATCTCCCAGCTCCACCAGCTGCGTGGACGGGTGGGCCGCGGACGCGTACCCGGTCTCTGCCTGCTGCTCACCGACGCGGTCGAGGGGACTCCGGCCCGGGAGCGGCTCGACGCCGTGGCGGCCACGACGGACGGGTTCGAGCTGGCTCGGCGCGATCTCGAGCTGCGACGCGAGGGCGACGTGCTCGGCGCCCGGCAGAGCGGCCGGGGATCGTCGGTCCGCTTCCTGCGGATGGCGAACCCGCACGACGCCCGGATCATCGCCGCCGCGCGCGAGGACGCCACCGCGGTCGTCGACGCCGACCCGACCCTCGCCGACCACCCCGACCTGGCAGCCCGGGTCGCGGCCCGGCTCGACGAGGAGCAGGCGGCCTACCTGGAGCGGGGCTGACGCCCATGACACGACCCTGACCCGGATCATCAGCGGCGCAGCGGGGGGCCGCCGCCTTCAGACCTCGGCAGGACCGCGGACCCGGCCCACATCCGACCGGGTGCGTGAGGCGCTCTTCTCCCGGCTCGAGCACATGGACGTGCTGGCCGGGGCGCGGGTGCTCGACCTGTATGCGGGTTCCGGGGCTCTCGGTCTCGAGGCGGCGAGCCGCGGTGCCCGGTCGGTGCTCCTCGTGGACGCCGATGCCAAGGCGGCCAGGGTGGCTCGGGAGAACGCCGCCGTCGTGGGCCTGCCCGGGGTCGTCGTCCGGCAGGACACCGTGGAACGGGTCCTGGTGGCCGGGCCGGGGAGTGCCGGCCGGGCGGATCTGGTCTTCCTGGACCCGCCCTACGACCTGTCCGAAGACGCCCTGGGCGACGCGCTGGCCTTGCTGGTCCTTCACGGGTGGCTGGCTCCCGAGGCGCTCGTCGTCGTCGAGCGGTCGTCCCGCAGCCCGGAGCCGCGGTGGTCGGAGGGCCTGGAACCGGCGGGGGAGCGGCGCTACGGCGAGACCCGGATGTGGTTCGCCGACGCGCCCGGCCCCGACGACGTGGCCTAACCCGTCGCATACTCGCCCGGCTTCTGAGTCGGATTTGTCGACTTGACGCAGCGTCAAGCGACTTGACGCCCGGAGGAACTGGTGTCGAGTAGCTCGACGCTGCATCAAGTCGGGATGGCGGGGCCGTTGGTAGCGTTCCGGGGTGGCCAGCGACGCACGGCGGGCGGTCTGCCCGGGGTCCTACGACCCCGTCACCAACGGCCATATCGACGTCGTGACCCGGGCCGCCACCCTCTTCGATGAGGTCGTTGTGGCGGTGCTCTACAACCCGGCCAAGGAGGGTGCCTTCCCGGTCGACGAGCGCGTGAGCCTGCTGGAAGATTCCCTGGCCGGTGTCGGCAACCTCCGCGTCGAGGCGTTCGCCGACCGACTGCTCGTCGACGTCTGCCGCGACGTCGGCGCCACCGCCATCGTCAAAGGCCTGCGCGGCGGCACCGACTTCGCCTACGAGCTCCCGATGGCCCTGATGAACAAGCACCTGACCGGCATCGAGACGGTGTTCCTGCCCGGCGACCCCCGGTTCGAGCACGTGTCCAGCTCCTTGGTGAAGGAGGTCGCTAAGTACGGCGGCGATGTCGCCGGCCTGGTGCCTGACCCCGTGCTTGACGCCCTCAAACGGCAATTTGGGGCCTGACCTGCGGCTCGGGTAATCTGGGACGTCGGTCTTCGTCCGTGCGTGGACGAGGGCCGAACCCTCCACCTCTCCGAGAAACTCATGCCGCGCCTCGACCCCCGAAACCCGCTGGTCATCGACACCCGAGACCTGGTTCGGCGGCCGGGAACGATGCAGGAGCTGACCCGGAGGGTGAGGGCTCCCGAGGCCATCGGGACCGACATCATCGCCATCCCCGCGGGTGCCCCGCTGGACCTGGAGATCCGTCTGGAGTCGGTGGTCGAGGGGATCCTCGTGAGCGGTTCGGTCCGAGCCACGGCGACCGGAGCTTGCGTGCGGTGCCTGGAGCCGGCCACCTACCCGGTGGACGCGTCCTTCCAGGAGCTGTTCGCTTACGCCGATCGGGCGGCACACCACCATGAAACAGGTGCCGACGCGAACGGGGCCGACGAGGACGTGGTGCGGAAGCTCGAGGGAGACCTGGTCGACCTCGAACCCGTGGTCCGGGATGCGGTAGTGCCGTCACTGCCGTTCCAACCGGTGTGCCGGGAGGACTGCCCGGGGCTGTGTTCCGAGTGCGGGGCTCTCCTGGCGGAGGACCCGGACCACCACCACGACACGATCGACCCGCGGTGGGGCGCCCTGAGCGGCCTGCTGACCGAGAACCCAGAGAAGAGGACCTGACGTGGCCGTCCCGAAGCGGAAGACCTCGCGTTCCAACACCCGTTCGCGTCGCGCGAACTGGAAGGCGGCTCCGGTCGCCCTCACGACCTGCCCGCAGTGCGGCAGCAAGACGCAGCCGCACGTCGCGTGCCCGTCGTGCGGCACCTACCAGGGCCGTCACTACGCCACCGCCGAGCGTTCCGAGCACCAGGGCTGAGCGGGGTCACCCCGAGTGACCTCGTGACTTCGGCGGCCGCGAACAGCAACGCGTTCCCGCGACCCGTCGGCGCGCTCCGGGACTACCTCACCGAGGTGGTCGGGGAGCAGGTCGACGAGGCGCTGCTGGTGCGCGCCCTCACCCACCGCTCTTACGCCTACGAGCACGGCGGCCTGCCCAACAACGAGCGCCTCGAGTTCCTCGGCGACTC
>JBKPQA010000038.1:0-2410 GCA_046733835.1 Actinomycetota bacterium | reverse complement strand
GCAGGTGTTCCACGCCCACGCGAAGGTGACCCGGCTCGACACCGCACCGGCGCTCGAGGTTCCGGGCGTGGTCCATGTCCTCACCGCCGCCGACGTACCCGGCGTCAACGACGCCGGCATCAAGCACGACGAGCCCCTCTTCCCGGACGAGGTCATGTACTTCGGCCACTCGGTCGCCTGGGTCCTGGCCGAGACGCTGGAGGCCGCCCGCCTCGGTGCTGCCGCGGTGGTCGTCGAGGCCGACCCGCTTCCGGCGCTGGTCACCGTCAAGGAGGCGATCGCCGCCAAGAGCTTCCAGGGCGCCCAGCCGCACATGGAGCGCGGCGACGTCGAGGGGGCTCTCGAGTCGGCGGCACACGTCTTCTGCGGCGAGCTCGAGTTCGCCGGGCAGGAGCACTTCTACCTCGAGACCAACGCGGCGCTGGCCCACGTCGACGAGAACGGGCAGATCTTCGTCCAGAGCAGCACGCAGCACCCGTCGGAGACGCAGGAGATCGTCGCCCACGTCCTCGGGCGCCACAACCACGAGGTGACCGTCCAGTGCCTCCGGATGGGGGGCGGCTTCGGCGGCAAGGAGATGCAACCGCACGGGTATGCGGCCATCGCGGCTCTCGGGGCGACGGTCACCGGGCGGCCGGTCCGGTTGCGGCTGAACCGGACTCAGGACATCACCATGACGGGGAAGCGGCACGGGTTCCACACTGAGTGGCGAGTGGGGTTCGACCACGACGGCAAGCTGCTCGCCCTCGACGCGACCCTGACCTCCGACGGTGGCTGGAGTCTCGATCTGTCGGAGCCGGTCATGTCCCGGGCGCTCTGTCACATCGACAACGCCTACTGGATCCCGAACGTCCGCGTGAACGGACGTATCGCGAAGACCAACAAGACGTCTCAGACGGCGTTCCGCGGCTTCGGCGGGCCGCAGGGGATGATCGTCATCGAGGACATCCTCGGGCGGTGTGCGCCACTACTCGGGATCGACCCGATGACCCTTCGGCGTCGAAACTTCTACGTCGACGGCCAGACCACCCCGTACGGCCAACCGGTGCGGCATCCCGAGCGCGCCAGCAAGGCGTGGGACCAGGTGATCGCCACCAGTGACCTCGCCCGTCGGCTGGAGGAGGTCGCGCGCTTCAACGCCGAGCACGAGGACACCAAGCGCGCCATCGGCGTCACACCGGTCAAGTTCGGAATCTCCTTCAACCTCACCGCCTTTAACCAGGCCGGTGCGCTGGTGCACGTGTACAAGGACGGTTCGGTCCTGATCAACCACGGCGGCACGGAGATGGGTCAGGGCCTGCACACGAAGATGCTCCAGGTCGCCGCCACGACCTTCGGCATCCCGCTGTCCAGGGTCCGCCTGGCCCCGACCCGGACCGACAAGGTGCCCAATACATCAGCAACCGCAGCGAGCTCGGGCGCCGACCTCAACGGCGGCGCAGTGAAGAACGCCTGCGAGCAGATCAAGGAGCGGCTCCTCCAGGTGGCGGCGACCAGCCTGGGGATCTCGGCCCACGACGTGCGCATCGAGGGCGGGGAGGCGCACGGCGTCGCCTACACCAGCGCTCGGATTCCCTGGGACGAGCTGGTCAAGACCGCCTACTTCCGGCGGATCCAGCTCTTCGCGGCGGGCTACTACCGCACCGAGGGTCTGCACTGGGACTCCGAGCGGTTCGAGGGCGAGCCGTTCAAGTACTTCGCCTACGGCGTCGCCGCGACGGAGGTCGAGGTGGACGGGTTCACCGGGGCGTACCGCACCCGGCGGGTCGACATCGTCCACGACGTCGGCGAGAGCCTCTCGCCGCTGGTCGACCTCGGCCAGATCGAGGGCGGGTTCGTCCAGGGCGCCGGGTGGCTGACGCTGGAGGACTTGCGCTGGGACGAGAGCGACCGGCCGACCCGCGGCCGCTTGACCACCCAAGCGGCGAGCACCTACAAGCTGCCGAGCTTCTCCGAGATGCCGGACGTCTTCAACGTCGCGCTGCTGCAGCACGCCCACGAGGAGGGTGCGGTTTACGGGTCCAAGGCGGTCGGCGAGCCGCCGCTCATGCTGGCCTTCTCGGTACGCGAGGCGCTGCGCCAGGCCGCGGCGGCGTTCGGCCCGCCCGGCACCAGCGTCGACCTCGCGTCGCCAGCGACGCCCGAGGCCGTCTACTGGGCGGTCGAGCAGGCACGCCGGGCCTCGGAACACGGGCACGTTGAGGAGGGCTTCCCGGGTGTTGTCCCGGACCAGCCTGGACCGGACGCCCACCCGGCGCACCCGACCTCCGAGCACTACGAGAAGCCCGTCCCCGCGCGGGCCTAGGAGCCGACGATGAACTGGGTCGCCGCCGTCGAGGCGCTGCGCCGCGAACGCCGTCCGGGGGTGCTCGTGACCCTGGTGACGGTCCGCGGCCACGCGCCGCGGGAG
>JBKPQA010000037.1:0-5134 GCA_046733835.1 Actinomycetota bacterium | reverse complement strand
GAACCGGGCCTGGTACCCCGATGTCTGGGACCTGCCCGGCGGGCACATCGAGCCGGCCGAGCCTCGCCGGACCGCTCTTGAACGTGAGTGTCGCGAGGAGCTGGGGATCGACGTGCTCGAGGCCGCGGTCCTGGATCAGGTCACGGACGGTGAGGTGACCCTGTCGGTGTTCCTCGTCAGCGGGTGGTCGGGCGAACCGGCCAACCATGCGCTCGCCGAGCACGACGCGGTCCAGTGGTTCACGGCCGCCGACCTCGACGGGCTTGAGCTCGCGGACGATCGATACCGACCACTACTCCGGGACGCGCTGGTCCGGCACTCGGCGATGGATGTCACACGTCTGCCCCCAGCGGTGTCCTCATGATGGGCGACCGGTCGCCCGCACTGAAAGGACTTTCATGCCGGAAACCTTCGTAGAGCAGCGTCGACTCGCGCTGTTCGAGGAGCAGCGGCCGCGAGTGATGGGCATCGCATACCGGATGCTGGGTGCGGTCAGCGAGGCCGAGGACGTGCTGCACGAGGCGTGGTTGCGCTGGTCGAGCGTCAGTCGCGCCGATGTCGACGACATCGAGGCGTTCCTCACGACGGTCGTCACCCGGCTTTCGCTCGACCGACTGCGCCGGGAACGGGCCAGGCGGGAGGTGTATGCGGGTTCGTGGCTGCCCGAGCCGGTTGCCTGCGATCCGGTCATCCACGATCCGTCGGCGACGGTCGAGCTGGCCGGCTCCTTGTCGCTGGTGATGCTCGCGGCCATGGAGACCCTGTCGCCGTTGGAGCGAGCGGCCTTCGTCCTGAGGGTGGTCTTCGACGGCAGCTACGCAGAGGTCGCCAAGGCCCTAGGTCGCAGCGAGCCAGCGGTGCGCCAGCTGGTCCACCGCGCGCAGCGTCACCTGGCCGCAGGTCGGGTCCGGTACGAGTCGGACCGCGCCCGGCACGACGAGGTGCTGCGGCGGTTCGCCATGGCCTGCCGTACGGCCCAAATGGCCCCGCTCCTGGAGGTGCTGGCGCCGGACGTCATGCTGGTCACCGACGGTGGCGGGGTCCGCAAGGCGCCTCCGCGGCCCATCTCGGGCCGGGACAAGGTGGCCCGGTTCCTCGTCTCCGTGCTGCGGCGGCTACCACGCGGCGCCGTCGCGGCGGTCGAGGACTTCAACGGAACCTCCGGCATCGTGGTTCGCGTGCTCGGCGAGCCGGTGAACGCCTTGGCCATCCGGGCCGACGGCGACCGGGTTGGTTCGTTGCAGCTGGTCGCCAACCGTCGAAAGCTGGTCGCCCTGCGGTCGCCGGTGTCCCGGATGGCCATCATCTGAACGAAGCGGATTGCGGTGGATTGGTGACGCCCTGACGTCACCGATCCACCGCAATCGCCGTTGGGCCCGCGCAGTCCGGCCCAAGTGGAGGGAAGTCAGCGTGATACCAGCAATTTCGCTCCACTCGAGTCCCTCAGACGGTCCGTCAGCGAACCGACCGACGGCTCACGGGCGCAGCAGCTCGGCGATGATCGAGCGGTCTGGCTTGCCCTGCTCGGTGACCGGTAGGTGGTCTACGAGGACGACCTCGCCCACGGCGGCAGGCGGGTCGACCTGGCGCTCGAGATGCGCGCGCACGTCTGCCGCCTGCACCGACGAGCCGTGGGCGCGCAACGCCAGCACGCCGAACGACCCGTTCAGGCCAGGCGTTGTCGGCAGCGCCACCGCGTAGACGACCTCGGGGTGGGCACAGGCCGCCTCCTCGAGGTCGAGCGGCAACACCGAAACTCCGCCGATATCACGAACGTCCGCGGCCCGACCGCGGACGTGCAGGTAGCCGTCGCCGTCGAGGAAGCCCAGATCGCCGGTCGTGTACCACCCGTCGCGGAACGCCGGGTCTCCCGGCCGACCGATGTACCCGGAGGACATCCCCTGAAGCCGCACCTCGATGACGCCCTGCTCACCAACGGGCAGCATCGTCCCGTCGGCGGCAAGCAAACGGACATCGACGCCCGGCCGGGGCCGGCCGGCCGTGCTGAGCCGCTCCGGGTGGTCGAGGCTGTAGTCCGGCGCGGCGAGCACGCTGACCATGCCCGCCTCGCTGGCCCCGTAGGTGTTGACGAGGATCGGACCCAGCGTGGTCAGCAACCTCCGTCGGAAGCTGGCCGGGGCCACGGCTCCGATGTGACTGACCCGCCGCAGTGACGAGAGATCGCGTTGCGGAAGATCTGGGTGATCAGCGAACTCCGCGAGCAGTGGTTCGACGAGGCTCAGCTGCGTGATGCTCTCGTCCTCGATTACTCGCAGCAGCTCGGCGGGGTCGAACCGGTCCCGCAGTGTCACCGACCCACCTCCGAGGAGCGTCTGCGCGATGAGAACCTGCGAGACATAGGCAAAAGCGCTGCACACCAACAGCTTTCGGTCCGGCTCTCGTGTGTCGCCGAGCAAGGCGGCGTATGCGTCGAAGGAGCGCATGCTGGCCTTCGAGCCTCCGGTCGTTCCGCCCGACGCGATGAGGACGGCGAGGTGGTTCGGCTGCGCGCGACCCACGAACGGCCGGTCACCGTGGGCCGCTGCCTCCTCCGTCAAATCAGCCAGCCCGTCGACGGGACCGACGGCGACCGTTTCCTCCGAGAGGATCCGGGCCGCGGCGGCCTTGGCGTCCGGGGCGGTCTCGGGGAAGATGACGAGCAACCGCGGACGGATCTGTTTGAGGAACCGGACGAGCTGCTCGGGGCGGCCGGTGTCGGGAGTGAAGACGCTGGCCGCTCCGACGAGGGCGATGGCATACCGGACCGCGAGCGCCTCAGGCGACTCCGTCGCCAGTAGAGCGACCCGGTCGCCGGCTCCGAGCCCGCGCGCGGCGAGCGCCCACGCATACCTCTCGATCATGGCGGCGAAGTCGCCGGCGGACAGTCCTCGGCTCACGTCGCGGACGACGACGCGGTCCGGCTCGGCCCGGAACCCCTCGAGCATGCGGTCGACCCAGGAACGGTACGGAGCACCGGACGGCGGCTGCGAGATTTCCCCCACGGGCGCGATCGTAGGCCGGTTGTCGCGCGGCGATGAGCACGTGACGCTGCTGCGGGCAGGTGGATGATGTGCCTGTGTCGACGAGACCAGCGTCGGACGCCAAGGCTGGGCGAGCCGGACTGACGCCACTGCTGGCGGTGTGCACCGGCTACTTCATGGTGATTCTCGACGTCACCATCGTCAACGTCGCTGCCCCAGCTATCGGCCGCGACCTGTCAGCGTCGCTCACGGACGTTCAGTGGATCGTCGACGGCTATACCGTCGCCTTCGCCGGCCTGCTGCTGCTCGGTGGGGCGCTCGGCGACCGGTTAGGTCACCGCCGAGTCTTCTGCATCGGCGTCGCCATCTTCACGGTGGCCTCCCTGGGCTGCGCGCTCGCCTGGGACGAGAACGTCCTCACCGCCCTCCGCATCGTCGAAGGCGTCGGGGCGGCGCTGCTGGTGCCAGGCTCCCTGGCGCTGCTGCAGCAGGTCTACGTGACGCCGGAGTCGCGTGCCTGGGCCTTCGGACTGTGGGGCGCGATAGCCGGAGTGGCGGCGACGTCGGGACCGCTTCTCGGCGGGGTGATCACCAACACCCTCGGCTGGCGCTGGGTCTTCGCCATCAACATTCCCGTCGGCATCGTGTGCATCGCCATGACGCTGCGGGTCGTCGGGAGCTCTGAGCGGAACCGCGACCGGGCGATCGACTGGGTGGGGCAGGCAGCGGTCGTCGTGACGGTGGCTGCGCTGATCACCGCACTCAACGAAGTGGGGCGGCAGGGGTTCACCGGTCCCCTCGTCATCGGAGGCCTCGTCGTGACGGTCGCGGCGGCGGCCGTGTTCGCTCTTCGAGAGCGGCTCTCGGCGGCTCCCCCGATACCTCGGGCGATGCTCGAGTCGCCGCCCATCACGGGTGGTACTGGGATCGGGCTGCTGTTCAACTTCGGCTTTTACGGGATGATCTTCGCCGCGAGCGTGTACTTCCAGCAGCGTGAGAACCTCAGTGCGACGTTAACCGGTCTGGCTCTGCTGCCCGCCATGGCGGTGACCATGGTCGCCTCGGCTCTCTCGGCGCGCCTGTCCCGCCGGTACCCCCACCGACGGTTGATGCTCGTCGGTCTCACGACCGCTGCGGTCGGTCTCGCGGTGTGGGCGGCGGCCGGCGCCACGCCGAGCTACGTCGTCCTCGTCGTCGCCATGGTCGCGTGCGGCTTCGGCACGTCCTTCACCCTCACCGGCGCGACCGCCACGGTAATGGGCGCGGCGCCGGCCGGGTATGCCGGAACGGCCTCAGCGGCACTCAACACCGCCCGTCAGACCGGCTCTGCCGCCGGCGTCGCGATCAGCGGTTCGCTCATCGCCGCTCTGGGTGTGACGACAGGAGTGACGATCTTCATGGCCGTCGGCGCCGCGGGGTACCTGGTCGGTGTGCTCCTGACCGCCCTCTCGGTGCCGGGACGGCGCGCCGCTGTCGCCTCCGGCCGGTGATGCGCGGGCGACGCGGAGGGTCGGTCAGGGCTGGCTTCAGGACGATGTGGTCGGGGGCGACACGGTCGGGAAGCCGAACCCCTCGACAAAGACGTTCATCGCCAGCGACCCGTTGTTCTCGAAGCGGAACGTGACGGGGATGAACCGGCTGCCGGCTACGTCGACCTTGAGGTCGACCAGCTCGAGGTGCGGACCGCCCGGATACTGCAGTGACGCGACGCCCTTGGGGGGAATCGCCACCGCGATGGGGGACTCCGGGCCATCGCCCACCCGATAGACGACCGACCGGGCATACACCGTGCTGACGCCGACCAGCCGGTCCGCGGACGTGCCGTCGTTGGCGAGAGTCACGAACAATCCGACGTTGCCGTTCTTGAGGTGCACGACGTCGTCGGGCGCCTCCACGCGCGTCGCCAGTAGCCGGATATTGCCCACCGACGCGTTGACGCTGTTCTGGCGGATCGGATTGGTGACCCTAGCCTCCACTGGGTTCGCCTGCGTGCAGGCACCGAGGATCAGCAGGCCGGCCACCAGGGCCGCCCCCCGAGAGATGCGAGCAGCGCCTCGCATGCGCCCGAAGGTATCAACCCGTCCGGGTTTGACGCCGCCAGTAGACGGTGACGATCACGCCGAGCACCAGCGAGCCGAGCAAGGTGACGCCCC